>JANYIJ010000097.1 GCA_025362095.1 Gemmatimonadota bacterium
GCGATGCCCGGCCGATCAAGAGCGGGCGCGAGTGAGAGAATGTCCTTTGGCCCGGCGCCGCGGCCGTGGACCATGATCATCGCGGCGGCAGCGCTCTCCAGCGGCGTGCCCCAGTGCGCGACGGGCTGACCTTCATGCGGAGCCATCAGTACTTCACCGGCGGAAGATGTTTTTCGATGTCGGCGCGATTGATCTCTTCCCACGGGGGAAGTTTGAGTCCTTTGCCGAGTTGATCGAGGGGTTCATCGGTCATGAATCCGGGTTCCATCGTCGCGACCTCGAAGAGCACGCCACCCGGTTCGCGGAAATAAATCGAGTGGAAGTAGGATCGATCGACCACGGGTGTCACCTGAATTCCTTTCTTGAGCAGGGCCTCGCGGAGCGCAAGTTGTTCCTCGTCCGTGCCGATGGCCATCGCAACATGGTGGACGGTGCCGACGCCATTTCGCGCGCGCTGCCCACCGGGTGACGTGAGGATGTCCACCGATTTTCCCGGACCGCCGCCGTTCACCGAAACGCGAGTGCGACCGTCCATCTCGTTCTCGGCGCCGAAGCCGAACCATTCCTGCATGAAGGCAAACGTGCGTTTCGGATCTGCCTCGGTGAGCGTGACGCTGTGTATCCCGCGAACCGCAGTGTCGGCGTCGAGCCCTTCGGCGAGCCACGCTGTGCGCGTGTCTGCTGTCGTCGCGACGAGTTCAATCAGAAGTCCCGACGGATCGGCGACGATGACGGACTCTTCGCCGAAGCGGGGCGGCGCATCGGTGACGTTGAGGCCGTGTTCGCGAAGCCGCTTCTTCCATGCGTCGAGCGATCCCGAGGGCACGGAGAACGAAGTCACGGTCACCTGACCTGCGCCTTTGGTGCCGGCGGGAACGCCGAGCAGTTTGTAGGGAAACGTCGTCCAAAGTGTGCCGGGCGAACCGCGTTCGTCGCCGTAGTAGAAATGATAGACGCCGCGATTGTCGAAGTTGACGGTCTTCTTCACGAGGCGCATACCGAGCGCGTCGATGCCGAAGTCGAGGTCGGCCTGCGCGTCGTCGACCGTGGCGGTGACGTGGTGGAGGCCCAGGATGGAAAAACTCATGTGCGAAGTCTGATTGTGGCGGCGATATTTGTCCACGCCCGTTGTGGGGCCCTCTGGAGGGAGCAGCACTGCAGCCAATCGAGCGGTTCTATCTGAGTGTCGCGAGAAACCCGGATGCAGTTGCGGTAGCTGGGAGCGCGCGCGGCGCGGTGACGTACGGCCAACTCGCTCGTGAGACGGCGGCGCTCGCCTGCGCGTTTCAGGAGCTTGACGCAGGCGCGGGCAGTCGCGTGGGCATCAGTCTCGCGAACAATTACGAGCATCTCGTGGCGCTGCTCGCGACGTATGCCGCGGGGAAAGTGTGGGTGCCACTGAGTCCGCGGAACGCGCGCGCGGAGCTCGACGCGATGATCGCGGCGACGCGGCCATCGATTCTCGTAGATGATCCCGCGAAAGTTCGCGCGATGATCGCCGGCTGCGCGGGGCGCGTGCCGACTGCGGTCGAGCGCGACGCGGAGGACGCGCAGATCATCAAGTTCAGCGGCGGGAGCACGGGCACGCCCAAGCCGGTGGTGCAGTCGCAGCGATGTGTGAACGCGCAGGCAGATGGGCTGCGCGATTTCTTCGCGTTCCGCGCGGACGACGTGAATCTGATCGCTGCGCCGCTGACGCACGGCGCATCGTGTTTCGTGCTGCCGATTCTGGAGGTCGGCGGCACCCACGTGCTCGTGGAGACTGCAAACCCCACCGTGGTGTTCGACGCCATCGCGGCTCACGGTGTGACGACGATGTACGCGCCGCCGACTCTCTTGTACTCGATGATCGAGAGCGATGAGCTCACACGCGCGCACCTCAGCTCTCTCCGCCACGTGATCTACTCGGCGGCGCCGATGCCGCCACAGCGCATTCGCGATTGTCAGCGCGCGCTCGGGCCCGTGATCGAAACAGCGTACGGGCAGGTGGAGGCGCCCCAAATCATTACAGCCATGCGCGCGCACGAGCTCGTGCTCGACGAGAACCTCACGTCGGTCGGACGAGCCTCGTCGGTGGTGAACATCGGGATCGTTTCCGCGGACGGCGCGCTCCTTCCGACTGGAGAAATCGGCGAGATCGTCGTGAGCGGCCCGTTGCTCATGACCGGGTATCTCGATCGAGACGATGAAACGGCGCGCGCGATCGTCGACGGCTGGCTCCGCACCGGTGATCTCGGGATGATCGACGACCGCGGCTATCTGTTCATTCGCGGGCGGCTGCGCGAGGTGATCAACACCGGTGGGTTTAAAGTGTATCCGGCCGATGTCGAGGCATCGCTCGCGAAGCATCGCGCGGTGGAAGAGTGCGCGGTGTTCGGCGTGCCCGATCCGAAGTGGGGCGAGGCCGTGAACGCCGCAGTGGTGCGTCGCTCCGGGATGAGCGTGGAGGCCGAATCACTCATCGCCTGGGTGAAAGCCGAACTCGGATCGGTCAAAGCCCCGAAGAGAGTCTATTTCGTCGATCACCTCGAGCGGAACGCGGCAGGGAAGGTGAGTCGCGCGACCGTGAGGCATTCACTGATCCCAAAAACACTCACGGAAAAGCGCACCGGCGAACGCCCCAGCTGACCATACGGACGCGTACCTTTCAGTGCATCGCAAGAGCCTCCCATGATCCGAAACGCCGTGGTCACTCTCGCATTTCTTGGCACTGCGCTCGCAGCGAACGGCTCGCTTACGCGCGAATCGTGGAAAGCGAATCCCCGTGCGCCCATCGACTGTTTCTACGTGTATCCCACGGTATCCCGCTCCTCGATCAGATCATCGCCAACCTGCGGTCGGTGCTCGACGAACCCACCACAGCCACGCGAGCACCAGAGCGAGCGTAGCAAGCGCGAAGATCGCGGGAAGCAGGAATAACCCGCGATTACGCGTCGCGCACTGCTCGGCCCAGCGATCAGCGAGCGGGGCGATCAGATTGAGATCGTGCATGCGATCGGTCGCCACGTTCATCGCCCGCCGCAGGGAGGCGATATAGACGGTATCGGCCTCGTGCGATCTGAGCTTCGCGATTTGCGCCGCGACGTCGGCGCCGCGGTTCGATTCTTTTTGCTCGATCGGCGTCAGCAGGAGATCGGCCGTAAGCCAGCGATGCATCTGTTGCGCCGTCACGCCCTGCAGGCGGAGCGCGATGATCATGCGCTCGAGACGATTGGGCTCGGTCTTCCCGTATTCCGAGTCCGCGCGCACGACGACCGCCGGATCTTCGAGGTCGAAACCGCGCAGCACGCTGTCGACGCCCGCGAGACGCTGGCGGTTTGATCCGACGGAATCGGCGTACTCGCGAGCGGTGGAGCAGGACTCGCGCGCGAGGTTCACGTTGCCGAACGCCGCAACGGCCGACGCCGCCGCGATCAGCACCAGCGGAGCGGAGAGCAACAGCATCCGGTTTCGACTTTGTCTCTCAATCCAATTGCGCAGTCGCATGATCTCGGGTTCCTTTCGTTTGCCCAGGCCGAGACACTATCACCGCACGAGGCCACCACGCGCAACCCCGTCATTCAGGTCGCCGGAATCCGAAAAAGTTACGGCAAGAACGTCGCCGTGGACGAAGTCTCGTTCGAGGTGACCGACGGCGAGATCTTCGGCCTGATCGGACCGAACGGCGCGGGGAAGACCACGACGATGGAATGCGTAGAGGGAATCCGCACTCCCGATCGAGGCTCGATCTCGGTGCTGGGCCTCGACCCGTTCCGCGATGTGTACGAGCTGCAGGAGCGGATCGGCGTGCAGCTGCAGCAGGCGCAATTGCAGAAGCGCGTGAAGGTTTGGGAGGCCATGCATCTCTGGGCGTCGCTCTACCGCAAAAAGACGGCGATGGGTGATGAGTTGTTGGAACAACTCGGTCTGGCGGAGAAGCGCGATGCGTGGTTCATGACGCTCTCTGGCGGACAGAAGCAGCGACTGTTTATCGCGATGGCGCTGATCAACGAGCCCGAGGTTGTTTTTCTGGACGAACTCACCACCGGGCTGGATCCGCAGGCGCGACGGGCGATTTGGGAACTCGTGCGCGGGATTCGCGAACGCGGAAAAACAGTATTCCTCACGACGCATCTCATGGAGGAAGCCGAGCGGCTCTGCGATCGCGTGGCGATCATCGAACGCGGCAAGGTGATCGATATCGACACGCCGCAGCGACTGATCGACCGGCATTGTCCGGAGCGCAGCGTGACGCTCGCGACCGATGATCCGCTCGCGCAGGAGCATCTCGCGAGAATCCCGCGCGCGAATGGCGTCGAGAGACACGAGTCGCGCTTCACCATTCGCGGAACCGGCGACGGTTTCGTGACCGACGTGATCCAGTGCCTTTCCGAGAACCGGATCAAGGTCACGGCGTTCCGCACCGATCTGCCGAATCTCGAAGACGTGTTCCTGAAGCTCACCGGCCACTCGATCCGCGACTGAGGAGCATTTAGAACACCCATGCTGCGCGGACTCTGGAACCTCACCTGGCTGGAGATCAAGATCTTCCTGCGCGAACCGCTTGGCGCGATCGGCACGATCGTGATTCCGGTACTCGCGTTCGTATTTCTTGGCCGCGCGACGGCGAGCGCGAGCGGGCGAGTGCCGTCGACGAGTCCGCTGAACAGCCTGCTCAGCAGCGGCGGCGTGCCGACGCTCGTGTCGATTCTCATCACGATCAGCGCGGTCCTCTCGCTGGTGACGATCATCTCGATCTACCGCGAGGGCGGGATTCTCAAGCGGCTGCGCGCGACGCCGCTCCGGCCGTGGACGATCCTCACGGCGCACGTGCTCGTAAAACTCTCGCTCACGGCGCTGACGATGATCGCGATGGTGCTCGCCGGAAAGCGCTACTTCGCCGTCGGACCCGACGTGCCGCTCTTCAGCTTCACCATTGCGGTCTTGATCAGCACACTGAGCATTCTCTCGATCGGCTTCATCATTGCGAGCATCGTGCCGACGGCGCGATTCGCGCAGCCGATCGGCGCGATCATCTTCTATCCGATGATCGCGCTGTCAGGGCTGTTCTTTCCAATCGCGCAGTTTCCGCCGGCGCTGCGCGCTGTCGCGAATGTGCTGCCGCTCAGTCACGCGGCGTCGCTGATGCAGGGAATCTGGATCGGCGAGCCGTGGAGCGCGCACGTGGGAGATGTCGGCGCACTCGCGATCGCGTTTGTCGTGTGCGTCGCGATCTCGTCGCGCGTGTTTCGCTGGGAATAGAGACAGCCTACAAACCAGTCACAACAAGCCGACAGCCACAGACCAAAGACAGGCGATCCATTTCTACTTCTTGAACTGGAATCGCGCCGTGTGCGTGGTTCCGTCGAGCAGCACGATCGTGAAGATCCGGCACGTCTTCTGCCACGAATCGTCCGTCTTCCACACGTAGCTGTAGACGACGTCGTCATCGTTGTCGTCTTTATTCCAGTCACCCTCTTTCTTGTTGTCGTGCCCGTTGGCCGTATTCGCGGCGACTGGCGGACCGATCACGCTCCAATCGGTGCACGAGGCAGCCGTCGAATACGGCGAACCCGCAGCGTAGATGTTCGAGCCGGCGTTGCCGCCGAGCTTGAACTTCACCGGGATCGACTGGCCGGAGGTCGCCGTGTTCACGTTCGGCGGGTTGTCGACGTCGCCGAGGAATCCGCGGAAAGCCCAGGTTAGCGTGATCGTCGCAGTCTTGGTTTGTGCGGCGGAGTAGGCGGTGTTGCCCGACTGATTCTCGGCGATCGTGCATGCGCCGATGTGAATGAAGCTCACGGTGTTGTTGCGCACGGTGCAGTTCGCGGTCGTGAGCGAGCTGAGCACGACCGGATTTCCTGAGCCGCCGCCGGTGGCGTTGATCTCGAGTTTATCACCGACGTTTGCCGTTGCGGGCGGGGCCACGCGGAATGTGATCGTCTGTGACTGCTGAAGCGGAGCGCTGACGGTGAACGTCTGCGTCTTTTCCGGCGCCGGGAGATGCGTTGCGTCGCCCGCCTGATCCGCCGCGACGGCGCAGTTGCCGACCGCTGCGAACGTCGCCTTGTTCGCAGTTACCGTGCAGATGCTGGTCGTGAGAGACTTGAACATCACTGCGAGGCCCGACGTGGCGGTCGCGCTAAGCGTGTAGGTGGAACCAACAGATGCTGGGTTCGGCGCGCTTGAGGTGAAAGCGATCGTCTGCGTGACTTGCAGCACCGTTACCGTGATCGACTGCGTGACCTGCGCTGCGGGGAGATGTCCCAGATCGCCGGCCTGATTGGCAGCGATGGTGCACGTGCCTGCTGTGAGGAAGTTGGTTGTGCCCCCGGTGACCGAGCAGACCGTCGGCGTCAGTGAGGTAAGCGTAACCGTGAGTCCCGACGTCGAAGCGGCAGCGGCTGAGTACGTCGTTCCCGTGTACGCCGGGCTCGGGGCGGTCGAGTTGAAACCAATTACTTGCGCGAGCACGACGTTCAGATTCAGGCCGGGCGGAATATTGATTTGACCGTTCGAGCTGCTGCCCCAGCACACTAGGTTGCCGTCCGACTTCATCGCGCAGCTGTGAAAGAGGCCGCTGCTCACCTGCGTGACACCGGTGAGTCCTGCGGGCGGCGCGGCCTGTCCGGATGAGTTGTCACCCCAGCAAGTCACGGTTCCGCCGCTGATGAGCGCGCAGGTGTGGTGGCCGAGGCCTGCGCTCACCTGAGTGACCGATCCGAGACCAGCGGGAACCGCGGACTCGCCGAGTTCGTTGTCGCCCCAGCAGGTGACCGCACCGGCGACGATCGCGCACGTGTGA
>JANYIJ010000101.1 GCA_025362095.1 Gemmatimonadota bacterium
AGATCCCGCGACCGAACAGCTCAACAACTGCGGCACACTGCGTTGGCGCACTGCGAACCGTTTCGCGGCACCGATCGTGGTTCGCATGCCGGGCGGATTCGGAAAAGATGTGGGCGACCCGTGGCACTCGCTGAGTGCAGAGGTTGTCTTTGCGCACGCGATCGGCTGGCAGGTGGCGATGCCATCGAATTCCGCCGACGCCGTTGGCCTGTTGCGCGCGGCGATGCGCGGATCGAATCCGACGATCTTTTTCGAGCACCGCTCGCTGCTGATGACCAGCGACGGCAGCGCGCGCTATCCCGGCGACGACTACATGCTGCCGTTCGGCCTCGCGAAAAAGTTGCGCGAGGGGAGCGACATTACCGTCGTGACGTGGGGGGCGATGGTGCACCGCTGCGTCGCGGCCGCGGAGCAGTTCGGCGAGAAGGTGGACCTGCTCGATCTTCGCACGATCGCGCCGTGGGATCGTGACGCGGTGCTCGAGTCCGTGATGAAGACTGGCCGCGTACTGATCGTGCACGAGGACACGCGCACGGCCGGATTCGGTGCCGAGATCGCCGCGACGATCGCGAGCGCCGCGTTCTGGAATCTCGACGCGCCGGTCGACCGCCTCGCAGTGGAGGACGTGCCGATGCCATACCACGAGAACCTGCTGAGCGCGGTGCTGCCCAGTGTCGCGACGATCGCGGAACGGATCAACGCGCTGCTGAGCGTCTGATCCGCGCCGGCCTGACCTACGGGAGTTTTTCGACCTTCACCGTTGCGTGCTGCACGATCGGAATCGTCATTCCCGCCGCTTCGACGTTCACTGAGAGATTGCTGTCCCCTTCACTGCTCTGGCTGAGCAGCACACCGTCGACGCTCACGACTACGGTCGCCGTGGTCTTTGCGGTTCCCTTGATCGTGTAGTCGGCTCCCTGCTGGTTGCCGCTGCCATTCAGGCTGGTGACGGCAGCAGCGGTGATCTTCCACGCCCTGGTTCCCGCCAGCACGGTGTCACCGGCCAGCGTGTACGTGATCACGCTTTGCGATGTGATTGTCGCAGGGCCCTGATTGATGAGCGCTGTCGTCGAGTCCAGCCAGCTGTCTCCCATCGCCGCGCCCACGCGCAGACGTGGCAGAAACGAGCGCAGGCTGGTGGCGAACTGCGACGTCGTCGGCGCGCCGGATTTATCTGTCATCTGGCTCGACGCGACCTTACCGTTAGGCGCTATCGTTCCGAGAAATTTCAAGCCGATCGCTTCGCTCGCGTCCGGAATACCGGCCGGCGCGTTGCTGCTGATCGTGGCGGAATCGATCGTGATCGTCAGCGTCAGCGCGCCCGCAGCCTTCGCGACGGCGAGCGAGATAAGCTGCGTCGTGGTTGTCTGAAACTCCTGCGTCTGGCCCATCATGATCTGCGACGTGCTCTGCACCGAGGTGATGCGGTACTTCGCCGCGACGGGCGAGTAGGCGCCGAGCGTGCTTTGCGCGGAGGCTGAGGCAGCGAGGATCGTGATCGCCGCGAGGGCGCGAGTGACTGGCCGTGCGAACATGTGCGGGCTCCGGAAAGGTTGACCTGCTTGCAACTACCGGACTGGAACTCCTATTGTTTCAGCGGTGCTGCGTTCCGAACGAGGACCCATGAATCGTGCTCGCGTCACGCTTCGAACAATAAATATACTCGCTTGCTTGAGTCTTCTCGTCGCGGCTCGAGGCGCCGGCGCGCAGCGGCCCGTGCGGATCACGAAGACCGTGAATCCGACCGCCGCCGCGCCGGACTCCGCCTCGATCAAGGCGACGCGCGCACTGTGCGGCGAGGACCAGGCTCCCGGCGACATCGCGATCTTCGGCGCGGTGCGAGATGCCGCGTCGAACTCGCCGCTCGATACCGCAGTCGTTCTGCTGCAGTGGATGGACCTCACGCTCGCCCGAGACGGCGTCAAGCACCTTCTCGTCTCGCGCTCGGCGCTGACCAACGGCGAGGGCCGCTATACGGCTTGCGGCGTGCCGATCGGCGCTACGCTCGTCGCGTGGGCCGTACGCGGAGGCGCGACAACGGGATCGGTGTTTCTGACGCTCGGCAGGCTGCCAGAGCATCTCGATTTCACGCTCGACGCCACGGCGCGACGGTTTGAGCTGGACCCGGAGCCTGCGCGAGTGCGCGTCTCCGACGCTCCGCCGTCCGCGATAGGAACCGCGCAATACCGCGCGTCAATCCGCGACTCGAACGGACAACCTGTTCCCGGTGCCCACGCACGAGTCCTCGGGCATCGCTACGTGTCGGCGACCGCGGACGGCGCCCTCACGATCGACTCGCTCGCGGGCGGAACGCAGTCTCTCGAGGTGCTCGCCATCGGGTTTCTGCCCGAACGTCGAGTCGTGAACGTGCCGATCGGCGCAGCTCCGCCGGATACCGTGCGACTCACATCGCTCAAGTCCGTGCTCGACACGATTCGCGTAACCGCAGGTCGCGACGAGACCGGCTTCGACCGGCGCCGCTCCAGCAAGCTCGGACAGTTCATCACGGCGGCCGATGTCGAGAGAGAGAATCCGGTGAGCACGACCAATCTGCTTCGGACGCGGGATGGGCTTCGTCTGCAGTTCGATATGGCAGGCGATGTGCACATCGTGTCCACCGCCGCCGCGGACACGTGCACGCCGACGATTCTCATCGACGGATTCCTCCAGCCGCGCGCGCCGCACGTCTCCGGAGTGGCGGATCTGAACTGGGCGATGCATCCGGATGAAATCGGAGGCGTGGAGATTTACAATCACCCGGCGCTCGTTCCGATCGAGTTCCAGCGGTGGATGCCCCAGGCCAACAAATGCGGCGCGATCGTGCTCTGGACGCGAGAGCGGCTCCGCCTTCCGAGAGCTACGTTCGATCCTGCTTCCAAGAAGCCGTAAACCCGTCAGGAGAGCCAATGTCCCGCTTCTCTCGCCAT
>JANYIJ010000071.1 GCA_025362095.1 Gemmatimonadota bacterium
GCGTCCGCATTCCACGAGACGAGCGCCGCAAACGTGGCTCCGCTCGCCTCGAGCATTCCGTCGATGATGCGCTTCTCCAGCGCCTGGTGTTCACTCGATGAATCGAGTTCCTGCACGCTCCGGACCAGTGAACGCATGCGAAGATTCGCGCGCGCCACTTCGTTGCGCGTGACTTGCAGCTCGACGAACTGCGCGAGGCGTTCGCCGTGCCGCGGAAGCCACAGCTTGAGATCACCGCGCGAACCTCGCACGCCTGTGGGCGAGTGCAGTACGAGAGCGCCGACGACTTGCCCCGTCGCACCGAGAGCCGCAACCCGGTCCAGCGGCACTCGCGCTGCCGCGAGCCGGAGTTCTTCGTCGTCGTCCTCAAAACTGACGACGCCTTCTGTTGCGGCCCATGCGACGAGCGCGCGCTGCTTCGGGGCGCCCCACGGCGAACTCGGCGGAGCTCCCGGGTGATTCCACGCGATCGGGAGAAACTCCACCGTCTCACTCACCCGCATCCAGAGCATGACGTCATCGGCGCCATGCTGTGCGCCGATATCGCCCAGATATCCCCTCAGTTCGTCGGCCAGCTCGCGTTCGCGCGCTTCGACGCGATCGTTGGGATTGACCGGTTCGCGAATCGATCGCAGCAGCGAGGCACGAACGCCTCGCTGCGGAGATCCGCGATCGGCCGCGCGGTCGTACGCAACGCCCGGCGGCAGAGGTTGTGGGTGGTTTCTGCGCCACCGGGCGCGAAAATAATTGTTCGCGATGACGGCCAGCGCTCCGGCCAAAAACACCGCGATGGTCTTGATCACGGCGCGTTCAAGATTCTCGCAGCCGCCATTGCCGCGCCGAAGCCGTTGTCGATGTTGCACACCGTGACGCCGGCGGCGCAGCTGTTGAGCATCGCGAGAAGCGCCGACAAGCCTTCGAAACTCGCACCGTAGCCAACGCTCGTCGGAACCGCGATCACGGGCACGCGAACAAGTCCGCCCACAACCGACGGCAGCGCGCCGTCCATTCCCGCCACGACGATGACGACGGCCGCGTCTCGCAGCGCGTCGTGTTGCGCGAGAATGCGGTGGATGCCAGCAACGCCGACGTCGGTGAGCCGCGCCACGCCCAGGCCAAGTGCAAGAAGTGTCTCCACCGCTTCTTCGGACACCGGCAGATCGCTCGTGCCCGCCGTGACGATAAGCGCCTTCTTCACCACAGATGACGCCGGCGTCGCCGACCCGGCGAGCCGAGCGGTTCTCGCGAGCGCATTCAGGCTGACCGCCGGGAACTTGGCGGCGAGCGCGATCCGCTGTGCTTCACTTGAACGCGTGACGAGGAATCCATCGCCCTGTGCCGTGAGCCGTTCGCAAATGATCACGGTTTGCTCGACGGTCTTCCCTTCGCCGAACACGACTTCGGGATAGCCCGCGCGCAGCGCGCGATGGTGATCGATATTGGCGAATCCGAGGTCCTCAACGGGCGCGGCATCGAGATGCGCGAGTGCCTGGTCGATCGACGCCCGTCCCGCTGCAACATCCTCGAGCAGCGCGCGGACCCGCTCGCGCCTCATTGAGGCGTCACGCGTGTTCGGCCTCGATGAGATCCATCTCGAGTTCGCGTCCGTCGCCCGGAAGATCGCCGCGCGATCCCAGCGCGAGGTAGTCGCTGAAGATCCCCTCGACTTCATCGAAGCTGTTCACCTGGTGCAGGCGCTTGCGCAGGTCGGCCGAGCCCGGCAGTCCTTTCACATACCAGCCGAGATGTTTGCGGAACTCGAGCGCCGCACCGACGGGATCGATCTCGTATTCCTGCACCATGCGGGCGTGCTGCAGCGCCGTCTCGAATCGAATCGCAACGGGCGGCGCAGGCGGAAGCGGCTTGCCCGCGAGCAGCGCGCGCGTTTGATCGAAGATCCACGGCTGGCCGAACGAACCGCGCGCGATCATGACGCCCGCGCATTTCGTTTCGCGATACATCCGGTACGCATCCGACGCGGTCTTGATGTCGCCGTTGCCGATTACCGGAATTTCCAGCGCGTCGACCAGCTTCGCGATTTCCTCCCAGCGCGCGGCGCCCGAATACATCTGCGTTCGGGTGCGCGGATGCAGCGCGATCGCCTTCACGCCGGCATCCTGGCAGCGAAGGCCAATCGTGACCGGGTCGCGCATCTCTTCGTTCCAGCCGCTCCGAATCTTGCACGTGACCGGCAGGTGTGTGGAGCTCGCGACGGAGCGAATGACTTGCTGCACGAGGCCGAGATCTCTCAGGCAGCCGGATCCGCCGTTGCGCTTCACCACCTTCTTTACAGGGCAGCCGAAGTTGATGTCAATGAACTCGGGCTGGAATACATCTGTCACGAGCGCGGCGGCCTCTCCCATGGGGCCGGGCTCTCCACCGAAAATCTGCACGCCGATCGGCCGCTCATCAGGGCCAAACCGCAGCTTGCTCAGCGTCGCCTCGTTCTCCCGGCGAATCCCCTCTGCCGACAAAAACTCCGTTACGACCACGTCGGCGCCAAAGCGGCGACAGAGACGCCGGAACGGCGACTCCGACACGCCCGCCATCGGCGCCAGAAACAGCGGCACTGTGTGGGAAACGGGATAGGGGAAAACAGGCATGATTTGCAAAGTAAACTTCGCGGCAAATGCTTGCAACATCACGATTTGACGCATCTTGGCGCAGGGAGTAACATAGGATAACCTTAAGCCCTTACCCTGCGCCCACATGACGCGCCGCCGGCGCGCGACAGCGACTAGAGGAACTGTATGGAACTGCGCGAGTTTTTCTCGGAAGATGCGGTCAAGCTCGACCTTCAAGGGACCACCAAGGACGACGTTCTTAAAGAACTCATCGCGCTGCTCGGTCTCGACGAGAAGAACGAAGCAATGCTCTTCAAGATGTTGAAGCGGCGCGAGAATCTTGGATCGACCGGCATCGGACGCGGCATCGCGATTCCCCACTGCCGCTCGCTCGTCGTCAATAAACTTCGTGTTGCATTCGGAAGAAAACGCGATGGCGTGGACTTCAAAGCGATCGACGAGAAGCCGGTGTTCTTCTTCTTCCTGATTGTCGCGCCGCCGCTCGAAGTCTCAAATCAGTATCTGCCCGTGCTGGGCAAGATCGCCCAGTTTTCGAAAGAGACTGACGTCCCCGAGCGGCTGCTGAGCATCACGCAGCCCGGCGAGTTCATGAAGCTCCTGGTCGAGAAAGGCGTTTAGTGCGCTGGCTCGGCGCGGCATGCCTCGCGATCGCGCCGCTTCTACATGCGCAGGGCGCTGATCCGCGCGCGACGGTCACGGTAGGGTCGGCCACCGCAAAGCGCGGCGAACGCGCGTACGGCGCGCTCGTGGTCCCCGCAGGCAGCGATTCAGGAACAACGATTCAAGTCGCGGTGATCAACGGCGCGAAGCCCGGCCGCGTGGTGGCGTTCATATCTGGTGCGCACGGAACGGAGTACACCTCGATTGTCGCGCTCACGAAACTCATCGAGCGCGTTGATCCCAAGAAACTCAGCGGCACCGTGATCGTCGTCCCGCTCCTCAACGTCGCGTCGTTCGAGCAGATGGTTCCGCACATCAATCCGGTCGACCGCAAGGGAATGAACGCGTCGTATCCGGGAAATCCCTCCGGGAGCCAGACGGAACGTGCGCTCGCGATGGTCGCCGAGCAGGTCGTGAAGCCCGCTGATGTCGTCGTGGATCTGCACGGCGGCGATCTCGACGAAGATCTGCGCCCCTACAGTTACTGGATGCGCAGCGGGAACAGCGCACAGGACAGCGCGGGCCGCGCGCTCGGAATCGCCTTCGGGCTCGACATGGTGATCGTGAGCGATGTCGACATTACGAACCCGGCCCGCACCAGGAGTCTGAGCGGCTACTCACTCTTGCTCGGAAAGACCACGTTCGTCGCGGAAGCGGGCCGGTCGGGACTCGTGACGGCCGAAGAGACGGGGATGCTCGTCACGGGATCACTCAACGTGCTCGCCGCGCTCAAGATGATCGATCGAGTCGTTCCTCCTGCGCCGAAAATCAATTGGGTCGGTCACGATCAGCGCGTTCGCGCGGACAGCGGCGGGATGTTCTACGCGATGGCGGCGCGCGGGAGCCGCGTGGTGAAGGGCGCGAAGGTCGGCACCATCACGGACTATGTCGGGCGAAAACAGGTCGATGTGCTTGCGCCGCAGTCAGGAGTGGTGAGCTTCATTCGCGGCGTTCCCTCGCTCGCGAAAGGCTCGACGATCGTGACGATCGTGGAAGTGTTCGACGGCGCCCCGCCGCCGTGGGCGAAACCCGCGCCGTAGCACGGTGTGAGCAAGACGCGCCTTGAGGCGTTCAGCGATGGCGTGATCGCGATCCTAATCACGATCATGGTTCTGGAACTGAAGATTCCCGCAGCATCGTCCTCTATCTCACCGCAATCGGCTCAGCGTTCGTCGAGCCGCGGTTGAGCGCGGCGCTGTACGTCACGGTGGCGCTGATGTGGTTCGTTCCGGACCGCAGAATTGAACGGACTGTGAAAGTCTGACCAATCAGGGCGAGATCACGACCGGAATTTCTCTGATCGTTGGCGGCGGCACGCGAAGCCACTGCATGCTCCCCGTGGCGGTTGCTCTGACGAGAGCCGGCCCGGGCTGGAAGTGCGCGAGGAACTCCCCCGTGAACGACGGCGTCATCGTCCCCTGCCGGGTTCGCGGATCGTAGAAGCCGTCGCGGCTTCCGGCGACCCGCAGATTTGCGAGAAGCTCGGAGTGCGTGCCCTGAATCAATTCGAGTCGAACGGTGGCCGACGTTCGTCCCGATGTCACGACGTGAACGAACGCGGGCGTCCCAGAGCGAAGATTCGTGCTCACGATGTTGAGTTCGAGCGTGACGATTTGCACGATCGCGCGATAGCCTGACCAGAGCGCGATCGATAGCTGGAGCAGCGCGCCGATGATCAACACGCGCCGCACCACCCGCATGAGTCGTGATGGCTTCGCGCGATCGACGAACGATTTCTTCGTGCCAGCCATGTCTATGCCTCCATGACGACGAACTCGTTGGTCTCGTCGATCTGCAGCCGGTAAATATCCTGGCGCAGGCGCCAGCGCACGCGCAGTAACTGAAACGTCGCAGCAGCCGCAAGGGCGATCACATATCCCCACCACACACCCTGCGGCCCCAGACCGACCCAGAAAGCAAGCGCGAGGCAAATCGGAATTCCGATTCCCCAGAAAGCGGCAAAGTGGAGCAGCATCGGAACACGCGTGTCGCCGGTACCTCGCAGAACGCCAGTCGCGACCGCCTGCGCTCCGTCGAACAACTGAAAAAGTCCGCCGATCCAGATGAGCGATGCCGCCGTTGCGACCGTCGCCGGATCATGCACGAAGAGCATCGCGAGCGCGCGAGGAATCGTGAGAAAGAGAATCGCGGCGATCGTCATGAACCCGGTTCCCACGGCGAGCGCGGCCACGGCGTCACGTTTGGCAGCGGAGAGATCCTCGCGCCCGATGGCGCGGCCGACCATCGCCGCTGCCGCGGCGGAAACGCCCAATGGAAACATGAACGTGAGCGCGGCGAGATTGATGGCGATCTCGTGCGCGGCGAGCGGCACCGCGCCGAACCAACCGAGCGCGACCGCGCCGCCCGAAAACACCGCAATCTCCAGCCAGTTTTGAAGCCCCACGGGCACACCGATCTTTAGCATGCGAAGCATCGGCGCGACGCGCGACGATTCCGGGCGCCAGGGCACGATCGCGCCATGCAGCTGCTTCCAACCGAGCCAAAGCAGCAGGCCGAACATGAGCCAGCGGCTGAGCGCGGTCGCGATCGCCGACCCCTGCGTTCCGAGCGCGGGGAAACCAAAATGTCCGTAGATCAGCGTGTAGTCGAGCGCGAAGTTCACGAAGTTCGAGACGACGATCGCGACCACGACCGGCATGACCTTCGCCATCGCCTGCAGCGATTGCCGCATGGCGAAGAACAGATAGTACGGCACAACGCCCGCGATGGAGATTCGCGAGAATGTCGCCGCGATCGGCGTCACGTCCGCCGGCTGCTTGAGAAAACCGAAGACGAGCTCGCCCGGGATCAGCAGCAGCGCTGTCGGCACGCTGAGGACGAGCGCCATGAGGATGCCGCGTTGGACGCCGCGAGCGACCGCGTCGTGATCCTGAGCGCCGGTCGCCTGCGACACGACAGGATCGAGCACCATCAGGATCCCCACGCCGAAGATCGTGACGTTGACCCAGTAGATGTGGCCGAGTGCAACGGCGGCGACTGCGGAAGTGCTCACACGGCCGACCATCGCCGTGTCGACCACGCCCATGAGCATGATCCCCACTTGGGCGAGGACGACGGGCCAAGCGAGCCGCAGCATTTCACGCAGCTCGCCTCGCGTCGGGCGGAGCTGCGCGAGTCGAGACACTACCGTATTCCCCTGTCCAATTCCGGAATCCGCATCACGAGACTATTCCCACTCTATCGTGGCCGGCGGCTTCGAGCTCACGTCGTAAACTACTCGGTTGACACCCGTAACCTCATTGATGATCCGGCTCGACATTCGCGCGAGCACCGCGTGCGGGAACCCGAACCAGTCGGCGGTCATGCCGTCGGTGCTCGTGACGGCGCGCAGGGCGATGGCATTCTCGTACGTCCGGAAATCGCCCATCACGCCAACCGAGCGAATCGGGAGGAACACCGCGAACGCCTGCCAAATGTCATCATACAATCCCGCGGCGCGAATTTCCTCGAGATAAATCGCATCGGCTTTGCGGAGCGCCTCGAGCGATTTCTCATCGACGGCGCCCAGCACGCGAATCGCGAGACCGGGGCCGGGAAACGGATGCCGGCCGACCATCTCCTCGGGGAGGCCGAGCTCGCGCCCAACCTTGCGCACTTCATCTTTGAACAGCTCGCGCAGCGGCTCGATCAGCTTGAACTTCATTCCCGGCTTCAGGCCGCCCACGTTGTGGTGCGTCTTGATCGTCGCGCTGGGACCGCCCTTCGCGCTCACACTCTCGATGACATCGGGATAGAGCGTGCCCTGCACGAGGAACGCGGCGTCCTTCCCCGCCGCGGCGGCCGCATCTTCGAACACATCGATGAACGTGTGGCCGATGATCGTGCGTTTCTTCTCCGGTTCGGCTTCGCCCGCGAGCGCGTTCAGAAAGCGCTCCTCGGCGCGGATCGTGACGAGCTTAATCCCCAGATGAGCCTTGAACGTCTTCTCGACCTGCTCGCGCTCGCCGAGCCGCAGCAATCCCGTATCTACAAAAATGCAGGTGAGCTGGTCGCCGATCGCGCGGTGAACGAGCGCAGCGGCCACCGATGAGTCGACACCGCCGGACAGACCGCAGATCACATGCTTATCACCGACGAGCTCGCGGATCTGAGCGATCTCGCGATCGACGAACGAGCCCGGCGTCCAGTCGGCAGTGGCGTTGCACACACCGAACAAAAAGTTGCGGATGATCTCGGCGCCGCGCGTCGTGTGCGCGACCTCGGAGTGGAACTGTACGGCGTAAATCGATTTGGTTTTATGACGAAATCCAGCGACGACGTTTCCGCTCGACGCCGTGAGCACGTACCCGGGCGGCGGCGTGTCGACGTGGTCGCCGTGGCTCATCCATACCTGCGTTTGCTCACCGGCCTTGAAGCCGGCAAACATACCCGACGGTTCGTTCACGGTGATCATCGCGCGGCCATACTCGCGGCCGCCTCCGGCGATCACCTTGCCGCCTTCAGCGTGCGTGATCCACTGCAGGCCGTAGCACACGCCAAGCACCGGCGCGATGTCGAGGATGCCCTTGTCGAAATCCGGAGCGCCCTCGTCGGTGACGGAGTTAGGGCCGCCGCTGAGAATTATCCCGGTCGGGTTCCAATCCTTGATCCACTGCAGCGAACGCGTCGGCGGATGGATCTCAGAATAGACATTCGCTTCGCGCACCCTTCTCGCGATGAGCTGGGTGAACTGGGAGCCGCAGTCGAGGATCAGGATACGAGAGGACATTCAGCTTTAAGCTGTGAAAAGATGAACTGCTAGTGAAACTGTTAACCACTAACTGTTGGTTAGTTAATGGTGAACTAATTCGTCAACTATTAACCAACCAACAGTTAGTAGTTAACGGTTCCACTCGTTTTAGAATTGCCAGCGAGCGTCAGAAAGGTTCAAGAACTCGACATGCTTCGTGTCGAGATCGAGCACCGCCGCGGTAGGCGCCCCGTTGATCCAGCCGCATGCCTCGCCGGGATTGATAATCAAGGATTCGCCGCGCGTCTTCATCGACTGCTGATGTTCACTGCCATGCACGACCAGATGATGCGCTTTGATCGAGCGCGCGCTCACGTCGCCGATATCGTGCACGAGCAGAATCTTCACCTCGCCAATGGTGAGGCTGTGCGGCGATTCGAATAGCTCGTGCCCCATTCCCTGCTCCGCGAACGCCTTGAGCCCTTCGGGATCGCCATCGTTGCGCCCGAACACTCCGGCGAGCGCGACATTCGAGTCCTGAAACGGCTTCAGCGCAAACGGAGAGCAAAAATCTCCGGCGTGCAGCACCATGCCCACGCCGCGGTCCGTCATCTGCTTCAGCAGCTCAGCGATCGCGGGAATGCGATCGTGGGTGTCCGACATGAGTCCCACCAGCATCAGGCATCCCTCCAGTCCGGGTGGGCCTGCTCGAGCCGCACGAGATCGTCGTACGTTTCGCGCGCGGTGACGACGGCGAACTTCGCGCCGTCGACCATCACCTCCGCCGCCTTCGGCCGAGCGTTGTAGTTCGACGACATCACGTAGCCATACGCTCCAGCGGTGTGGACCACGAGCAGATCGCCCGGCTCCACACTGTCCATCTCGCGATCCTGCGCCAGAAAATCTCCGCTCTCGCACACCGGCCCGACGACGTCCACCACAGCGCGCTCGCCGCTGGGCGTCGCGGATTCTATCAGATGGTATGCATCGTAGTGCGACGGCCGGAGAAGCTCCGTCATCCCCGCGTCGGCGATGACATAATCCTTGCCGCCGCTTCGCTTCCGGTAGAGCACGCGCGCCAGCAGCACGCCGCTCGCCGCGGAGAAAAAGCGGCCGGGCTCCACGATCAATTCAGCGTTCAGTTTCTTCAGCACAGGCGCGATCACTGCGGCGAACGCGTCGAGGTCCGGCTCCGGATCGCCATCGTCGTACCGAACCGGCAATCCGCCGCCAACGTCCACATAGCGGATCTTCGTTCCCATCGCTGCGATTCGCCCAGCCAGTTCCATCAAACGATCGAGTCCTGCGCGATACGGCTCCAGCGTCGCGAGCTGCGATCCCACATGCATATCGAGACCGATCAGTTCGATGTGCTCCAGCCCGCGCGCGATTTTCACAAGCGCAAGTGCCTCATCGTGCGGAATGCCGAACTTGTGCCCGCGCGACCCAGTCGCGATGTACGCGTGAGAGTTTTCTACCGTTACGTCGGGATTGATGCGCAATCCAACCTGAGCAACGACGCCCAGTTCTCGCGCGACCGCCTCGAGCATCAGCAGCTCCGCCTCAGACTCGACGTTGATCAGCTTCACGCCGGCCTTCAATCCTTCGCGCAGTTCCCGGATGGTCTTGCCGACACCGCCGAAAATGATATCGTGGCCTTTGAAGCCCGCTCGCTGCGCGCGATGCAGCTCGCCGCCGCTCACGACATCCACTCCCGACCCCAGTTCGCGCAGCAGCGAGAGTATCGCCCGATTCCCATTTGCCTTCATCGCGTAGTGCACGCGGTGCTTCACGCCGGCAAGCGCGGCAGTCAGTCGCGAGTAGCGATCGCGAATGACGGCAGAGCTGTACACGAACACAGGCGTCCCCGCCTCCCGCGCGATCACCTCGGCGGAAACGTCTTCGCAGTAGAGCGCGCCGTCGCGGCGCGTGAACGCCGCCGTCAGTACGCTTTGGCCCACACGACCTCGTACTTGGCGGGCTGGCCCGTGACCAGACAGGTCCTGGGAGCCTCGGGCGAACGGAACTCCGCGTCGGGAATCACGCGAATCGTCGCCTTCGTCTCTTCTTTCACCTGCGCCTCGACGGCCGGATCGCCGTTCCAGCCTGCGTACACAAACCCGCCCGGCCCTTCCATGATTTCCTTGAAGCGATCGTATGTGATCGGCCCGCGATGCGACGCCGCTTCGCGCCGTGCGAGCGCGGCCGCGAACAAGTCGGACTGAATCGTCGCCAGCAATTTCGCCACAGACTCGGCGACCCCCGCCATCGGGATCGGCGCCTTCGCGCGAGTATCGCGGCGCGCGGAGAACACAGATTGTTTCTCGAGATCCTTCGGCCCGAGCTCGAGGCGCAGCGGAATACCGCGCAGCTCCCACTCGTAATACTTCGCACCCGAGCGCATGCCGTCACGAGCATCCACGTGCACTCGAAGGCGATCGTCGGGGCGGCCGGTCCAAGACGTGAGTTCCGCCTTGAGGCGATTCGCCGCTTCGATCATCTTCGCGCGCTCATCGTCCGTCTTCCAGATCGGAATGATCACAACTTCGATCGGCGCGAGCTTTGGCGGCGTGATCATCCCGTTGTCGTCGCCGTGCGACATCACGAGCCCGCCAACCATGCGCGTCGACACGCCCCAGCTGGTATTCCACGCGTGTTCGATCGATCCCGATTCTGACTGAAACTTGAGATCGAAGGCTTTCGCAAAGTTCTGACCAAGATTGTGCGACGTGCCGGCCTGCAGCGCCTTGTTGTCCTGCATCATGGCCTCGATGCAGTACGTGCGCAGCGCGCCGGCAAATTTCTCGTTCTCGCTCTTGAGGCCCGTGAGCACGGGCATCGCCATCCACTCCTCGGCGAAGCGGCGATAAATGCCGAGGATCAGCAGCGTCTCAGCTTCCGCCTCATCGTGCGTGGCATGCGCCGTGTGCCCTTCCTGCCAGAGAAACTCGAGCGTGCGCAAGAAAAGGCGAGTGCGCATTTCCCAGCGGACGACATTCGCCCACTGGTTTATGAGAATCGGCAGGTCGCGATACGACTGCACCCACTTCGCGTACATGTGGTAAATGATCGTCTCGCTCGTGGGGCGCACGACGAGATTTTCTTCGAGCTTCTTGCCGCCGCCATGCGTAACCACCGCGAGCTCCGGCGCAAATCCCTCGACATGCTGCGCCTCCTTCTTCATGAAGCTCTCGGGAATGAAGAGCGGGAAGTAGGCGTTCTGATGTCCCGTCGCCTTGAACATGTCGTCGAGCGCGCGCTGCATCCGCTCCCAAATTCCGTAGCCGTTGGGACGGATAACCATCGACCCTTTCACGGGCGAGTAATCAGCGAGCTCGGCGCGTAGAACAACCTCGTTGTACCAGGCGCTGAAATCTTCGGTGCGGGTGGTGAGCTTCTTGTCGTCAGCCATCAGTCGTTACTTGGTGTCTTGAGGGAAATGTTCTCGCGGAACCAGCTCTTCAGTGCGGCGATCGCGGTGGCATCGTTGCCGAGCAACGGTCGGGCGGCGAATTCGTGCTTCGGTGCCTCCTTCAGCTTGCCGATGATTCCCTGCACCAAGACCTTCGATCCCGGTTGGAACAGCATGACCGCGCGGGCGCCGGACTTCTTCGCGTTGTCCACCTGATTGCGCTCGGGCTGCGTCTGGTACTTCTCGGCGCTGAGCGCGTAATCCACGCTGAAACCTGCGTCGCGGAGCACATGCACGAGGCGGAGCGCGTCGCCGATTGGATGTTCGAGCGCGCCGTTTCCGCCAACGAAGAACAGATCCGCGCCGGTGCCCGCGCTTTCCGGCATCAAATGACGCTCTTTCAGCAACTCGCCGAGCACGACGTCTCCCATGCCGAATCCGAGCGCGGGGAGATCGGCGCCGCCGAGATCGTTTAACAGATTGTCGTAGCGCCCGCCGCCGCAGATTGCGCGGAGTTCGCCTTTGGCATCGAACAGCTCGAACACGATTCCCGTGTAGTATGCGAGACCGCGGACGATCGAAAGATCGATATCAACCCAGTCACGCACGCCGAGCGATTGCAGGTGCGCGAGGTATGTCGTGACGCGCGCGATGTGCGGTTTGACAGCGTCGGCGTTCGCAAGTTCGGCTCGCAGACTGGCGAGGTCTTTCACTGTCGCGAGCTCAAGCACGGCTTCGACCATCACCATTGAAAGCCCTGCCTCGGTCAGTTTCGTGACTGCGACGTCGCGGGGTTGCCGCGCGATCTTGTCGAGCACCCCGTAGGCCGCGGCCTGCGCGCGTTCGTCGCGTACGCCGATCTCAATGAGAAGCGCATTGAGCAGCCGGCGATCAGAGACCCGCGCCCGCACATCGTTGGAATCGAGCCCGAGCTCTTTCATGATCGAAATCGCAACCGTAAGCAGCTCGGCATCGGCCAGTTCGCTCGCCTCGCCGACGATATCGACGTTCAACTGAAAGTGTTCGCGAAGCCGTCCGCGTTGCGCCCGCTCGTACCTGAACAGCTGCGGAATCGAGAACCAGCGCACGGGCTTCCGGAGCGCGTTCGCGCGTTCCGCGACCATGCGCGCGAACGTGGGCGTCATCTCGGGACGCATCGCGACCTCGCGGCCGCCTTTATCCGTGAAGTTGTAGAGCTGGCCGGCGATCTCGTCGCCGCTCTTCCTGGTGTAGAGATCCAGCGGTTCGAGTGGGGGGCCATCGTATTCCACAAACGCGAAGCGACGGGCGACTTCACGCCAGGCCTCAAAAATGTGGGCCCGCTGCGCGAACTCGTCTGGATAGAAGTCTCTGAACCCGGGAAGCGCTCCGCCTGCCATCCCTAAAGCTAGCCGCCCGTCGGACTTACCTCCAGACGGGCCATGGCGTCGCCCACTGTGTGAAACGACCCAGTAATGAGCACTGTGGCGCCCTCCGCCGCCCCTCTTACGAGCGCCCGCTCGAAGTCCCGGATCACCTCGGCGTTCCACCCCCGCTCCAAGGCGTAGTTCAGCGGCTCGGGAATGCTCCAGGCCCGGCTCGACGGCGCTGTGGGCGCGTTGGTGAGGATGAACCGCTCAACCGAGGGCGCGAGCGCGTCCATGATGCCACGCCAGTCTTTGTCCGAGAGGACGCTTAGCACGGCGACAATCGGCTTTGGCGGAGCGATCGCCGCGAGGGTGCTCGCAAGCACCGCGGCGCCGGCCGGGTTGTGCGCGACGTCGAACAGGTACTTCCCCACGCGCTGGAATCGCCCTGGCAGTCGCACCCGTGGCAGTCCTGCCTGAATCTCGGCGTCGCTTGCCGCGAATTCGGGAGGCAGTGCGCGCAGCATGGCTATCGCGACGGCGGAGTTGCCCGCCTGGTGTGCGCCGAGCAGCGGCGTGGTGAAGGTGCGCTGCCCAAGAGTAAACGTCGTGCCGTTCGCGCCGACATGAATGTCCAGCGGCCCGCCGTCGTCATAGACCACATGGATCGGCGCCGCGCCATGCCTTCGCGCGTGCGAGGCGAGCAGCGCGCGAATCGTGGGATCGGGATCGCCGACGATCGCGGGGACGCCGCGCTTGAAGATCCCGGCTTTCTCGAATGCGATCTCCTCGAGCGTGACGCCGAGATATTCGACGTGATCGATGCCGATGGTCGAGACGCCGGCAACAAGCGGAGTGATGACGTTCGTGGCATCGAGCCGGCCGCCGAGCCCAGTCTCGATCACGGCGACATCGACGTCCGCTTCGGCGAAAAACTCGAACGCCATCGCCGTGGTCGCTTCGAAGAATGTGGCGCCGAGCCGTTCGACTTCGGGCGTCCACTTGTCGACGAAATCGACGATGCGCTCGGGCGCCACCGGCGCGCCGTCGATCAGAAATCGCTCGCGAAAATCGATGAGGTGGGGCGAGGTGTACACTGCGGTGCGCAGACCCTTCGCGCGCAGAACGGCTTCGAGCGTCGCACAGACGCTTCCTTTGCCGTTGGTGCCCGCGACGTGGATTGTGCGGATGCGGCGGTGAGGATTGCCAAGCGATTCGAGGAATGCTTCAACCCGCTCAAGACCAAGCCGCCAGATTCCGGTGGTGCGCGCGTAGAGAAAATCGAGCGCGTCGCCGTACGTTCTCAGCTCGAGGCCCACCCGGTGGCGGCGGGCTTGCCGCTCATGTGCCGCAGCAGCTGGCCGACGGTTTGTTTGAGCAGCCCGCGATGCACGACGCTGTCGACCATGCCATGATCGAGCAGGAACTCGGCGGTCTGGAATCCTTCGGGGAGATCTTGTCCGAGCGTTTGCTTGATGACGCGGGGACCGGCGAACCCAACCACGGCGCCCGGCTCCGCGAGAATGGCGTCGCCGAGCATGGCGAAGCTTGCGCTCACGCCGCCGGTAGTGGGATTGGTGAGAATAGAGACGTAGGGAATGCGCCGCTCGGCGAGCTGCGAGAGCACCGCCGAGGTCTTGGCCATTTGCATGAGCGAGAGCACGCCTTCCTGCATGCGCGCGCCGCCCGAGGCGGAGACGATGATGAGCGGGAATTTCTTCTCGAGAGAGCGCTGGCCGAGCCGGGCTATTTTCTCGCCGACAACGGAGCCCATAGAGCCGCCCATGAACGCGAAGTCCATTACGCCAACATTCACGGGCATTTTTTCCATCGTGCCGGTGGCGGTGATGATCGCGTCGCTATCACCGGCGTTGGCGTGCGCCTTTTTGAGGCGGCCGGGATATTCGGGAAAGGTCAGCGGATCGACCGAGCGGAGGTCGGTATCCTTTTCTTCGATTGAGCCATCATCCAAAAGGATGTTGATGTAATCGATGGCTCTAATGCGGCGGTGAAAGTCGCAGTTGGGGCAGACGTTATGGGTTTTGTTGAAGTTTTCGCGGATGTCAGTGTGGCCGCAGGATTCACACTTTTCCCAGACGTCGGCGGGGATTTCTAGCCGGGCGCCTTTGGGTTGTCGGAGTTTCTTTTCTTTTCTGAACCATGCCATTCCTTAATGTCGCGGATAGGGACTGAACTCACAACTCGTGGAGGGGTGAGATGGGAGGCCAGTCTAGAGGGGCGAGGGCCAGGGGTGAGCGGGGCGATTTAGGGGCGTAGGGGTGAGCGCGAGAAGCTAGGGGGCAGGACTGCGTTGACCTTGCGACGCCTCCTCGGCGCTTCTCGACACTGCTCGGCGTTTCTCGCGACTTCACGACACCGCTGTTCACGGCTAAATGAGCTGAGATCGTGGGGGTTTGGTGGCGAGCCATTTCTGCGCGCCGACTAAAATCCGGCGAAGTTCTGCGAGTTGCTCGAACCGCAGCTCTGCGGCCTCCGGCTCGAGCTCCTCAGCGATGGCTCGATACCAGGTGAAGCTCTCTCGCAGCGAGCCGAGTGCGATTCCGAAGCAACGAGAGCGATCGGCTGCTGAACTTCGGCCGAACCCTTCGGCGATATTTGCGCTGATAGACGCGACGGCCCGCAAAAGCTGTTCAGTTTGATGAGGGAAGGCGCGGTGGACTCGCAACGCTTGAACGTCTCGCGTGGCGAGATCGAGCATGTATAGCGCGACCCGATACGCATGGAATTTCCACATGTGATCTTCGCGCAGGCTCGGCGGAATACAAGCTTCCCAAGCCCGGAAGTGTTCATCGTGAATGATGGGCATGCGCAATGATGAACCTCGCGCGACCCAACAGTGTCACCCCCGCATTGCGTCGAGAATCGTTTTACGCCACGCCGTCGCGAGGCCTCGCCCCTAGTGCTCGCCCCTAGTGCTCGCCCCTAGTGCTCGCCCCTTCGCCGCTAGATCGCCCCGCTCACCCCTGGCCCTCGCCCCTAGAGCCTCCCCTCCCATCTCTCCCCTAAATCACCAGCGTGTCCGCCTTGCCCCTCCCCTCTCCCGAAATCCGAATCTCAATCCCCACCGCAATCCAACAAGCGAGCAAGAACGACCCCCCATACGAAAAGAACGGCAACGGAATACCAGTGATCGGCATGAGATTCAGCGTCATTCCCACATTCACCAGCACATGGACAAACCACGTGCTCACCAACCCAAACGCCACCAAGCTGGAAAACGAATCTGTCGCTCGACCTGCAACCCGCACACACCTCATGAACAACCAAAGAAAGAGCAGCAGCGCGATCGTAACTCCAACGAAGCCGAGCTCCTCACCCACCACCGGAAAAATAAAATCCGTATGCTGCGCCGGCAGAAACGCGAGTCTCTTTTGCGTCCCCATCGTAAATCCTTTTCCGAGCCATCCTCCCGATCCAATCGCCACCTGCGACTGAATCACGTGATATCCTGATCGCAGCGGATCTGATCCCGGATCCAAAAACACCAGCAGCCTTCGCTGCTGATATGGATTCAGCCGTTCCCACACCAGAGGCGCTACAACGCCCATCGCTACGTTCGCAACCACCACGAACACTCCCTCTGCGATGTACGGGCGATACCACACCACCAGTGCGATCAATATCAGAAACCACGCACCCCAGATTGTCGTGTTCACGGCGAGCACCAGACTGATTCCAGGGCTGGCAGCAAGCATCAGCAGCTGCCATGAACATCCGCTCCAGAACAGCATCGCGAAAAAGATGCCGATGAAAACGAGACCGGTTCCCAAATCCGGCTGGAGCATGATCAGAATCCAGGGCACTCCAACTACCAACGCGGGCTGCCACAAATCGAGCAGTGACTTCGGCGCATCTCTTCTCGCGGAGAGGACCTTCGCCAGCATCAGCACCACCACGATCTTGGCGAGCTCCGACGGCTGTCCGAGCCGGAATCCACCGATCATCAGCCAGCTCTTGGTGCTCGCGCCGGTGCCGAATCCCTTTCCAATGAACACGAGGAGCAAGAGCACGACGCACGTGATCGCGTACACCGGCGGCGTGATGAAATCGAGCATGCGCACCGACGCGCGGCTCGCGATGTAGGCGGCGCCGAGGCCCATCGCCAGCCACAACAGCTGCCGGTGCCAGAGCGAGGTTACACGCGTGAGGACATCCGTCTGGCCCGCCGAATACACCATCGCGAGGCCGAACAGCGAAAGCGTGAGTGCCAGCGCGAGCAGCGTAAAATCCGGAATGAGGCGCTGCTTCACTAGTTCCCTTCGGTGATGAACGCCTGCTTCGTCGCAGCCTTAAGGAAGTGCTCGATGATCTTCGCGGCAATCGGCGCGGAGCGTGTGCCATGCCCGCCGAACTCGATCATCACGGCGACGACGATCTTCGGATTGTCAGCGGGCGCGAAGCCGACGAACCACGCATGGTCGGGCCTGTGCTCGGCCTCGGTACCGTTCTGCGCCGTGCCCGTCTTCCCCGCCATCGTGAGCCCCTCGATCCGTGATGCAGCCGCCGTGCCATGGCTCACCACGCCGGCGAGTGCCGCACGGATTCCCGCCATGTTCGCGCTGTCGAGCTCGAAGAGCTTCTCCTTCTCCGATAGTCCGCGCACGACCTGCGGGTGCGCAGCGTTTCCGTCCGTCGCGAGGGCAGAATAGAACCGCGCCATGTTCACCACGGTCTGCGAGTTCTCACCCTGCCCGATCGCCATGTTCATAGAAACAGCCGGACTCCAGCCGCGCACACCGTATCGCTTGTTGAAATAGTCGTTCGCGGGTGCGGTCGGAAAATTCGGCTTCGTCTCGTTCGGCAGGTCGATGCCCGACCGTTCCGCCGAACCGATCGCCACGCCGCCCGCGACGAGGCGGGTGATGCCGAGCTTTAGCCCCAGCTGATAGAAATAGACGTCGCACGATTGCTCGATCGCCTGCGCCAGCGTGAGCGAGCCGTGCCCCGTGTGCTTGTGGCACTTGAACGGACGGTTGCCATACGTGTAGCTCCCCGTGCAGGGGGCGGGCATGTGGTCCTCGAGCTTCACTACGCTGTCCTCGAGCGCCGTGATCGCGGTCGCGAGTTTCCACGTCGAGCCCGGCGGATAGGTGCCTTGAATCGCCTTGTTGTACATCGGGCGCCGCTTGTCCGTGTTCAGCGAATCGAAATAGGCGCGCGATACTCCGCCAACAAAACGATTCGGATCGAACGACGGCGCGCTGTGCAGAGCAAGCACTTCGCCGGACTTCGGTTCCAGCGCGACCACGGCGCCCTGAAGCGAATCGCCGAAGAGCTTGACGATGAACTTCTGCAGGTCGAGATCGATGTTCGTGTACAACGGCGGCGCAGGCCGCGCGCTCAGGTCTTCGCGCGCGCCGGCCTCGCGCACAACTCTGCCGCGCACGTCCACTTCGACAAACCGCACGCCTTCCTGTCCGCGCAGGCGCGCCTCGTAACGCTTCTCGATTCCGGTCTTCCCCACTTGCTGCCCCGGTTTGTATCCCACGAAATCCTTCGACCCGAGTTCGGTCTCGTTGATTTCGCCCGTATATCCGACCAGCGCCGCGACGGCAGGTCCATCGGGATAGTAGCGCTTGGGTGCTGCCTGAATGATCAGCCCCGGGAACTCCACCCGATGCTCCTCGAGCACCGAGACGAGATCGAACGACGCATCGCCGAAAATCACGGCGGGCCGGTTCGGCGTGCGGCGATAGCGCTTCACCACTGCGTCGGCCTGTTCGTCACTCAGCTGAATGGTCCCGCTCAGCCGCGCGAGCGCGGCGCGCAGCGAGTCCTCGCCCGGCGCGAGCAGCGACACCGTGTATCCCGGAATATTCTCCGCAATGATCTCACCCCTACGATCGTAGATCTGTCCGCGGGGCGCCGGAATAGGAACTTCACGAAGGCGGTTCTTCTCTGAGGCGAGAGCGTACTGCGAATGTTGCAGCACCTGCGCGCGGAAGAACGACCCGATCAGAAAGACAATCGTGAGAAAAAGCATCCCCGACGCGACGCGCGCGCGGCGTTGCACATCGTTCGGGTGAAAGTTCATAGCGTCCTAATCATTGAGTGCTCATCAGCGAGGCGCCCCGAGCACGGGTCTCACCGTGAGGAGCACGACCAGCCCTGCGACCGCCGTAGCCGCCGCTGCGAGTGGAGACCAGAGCAGTGCCTGCACGAGAAGATCCGTACCCTGAAGACGATGCTCGGCAAGCAGGAAGATCGAGTCGAACGCCCACTTGCCGGCGAAAATAAAAATCCCGTTGAGTGCGATGTTGTCCGCGAAGAACGCCGCCTTCAGCCAGCTCGCCCCGAATCCGGCAATCGTCATCGCGAGCGCGCCCGCGCCGAACGCCTCAGGCGTGAGCGAATCCGCGAGAATTCCGAGCGCGAATCCGGCGAGCGCCGCAACTCCCGGTCTCGTGCGCACCGCCACGAGCAGCAGCGCGATCACGAGAAAGTCGATCGACGCCCGCCAAGCGAGCACCGGCCGCAGAGTGAACTGGAGCACGACCAGCAGCAGGAAGACGATCGTGAGCCACAGCGCGCGCGTGAAGCTCACGGGATCTTCCTCGGCGGCACCTTCAGCGCGCTGTCGCGCCGCAGTGGCGTCTTGAGCGACGTGTCGCGCTTGGGGCGCAGTGAATCACCGGCTGCCACGAGCGCTTTCCGCGCCGAATCAACGTTCACCCCCGCGGACCAGATGTTCTCTACGCCGGAGTGCACACGCTCGGGAGTGAGAATGAACACGGAGGAAATATCCGAAATGCTGACCGTAGGCCGCACGAGATAGCTCTTCGCAAAGCCCTCTGTCGTCTTGATTTCCGAGACGACGACGCCGATCGGGATGCCGCGTGGGTACACGCCGCCGAGGCCGGAGCTCACGATCGCAGTTCCCGCTTTCAGCGGGGAGCGAAGTGGCACACTGTGAAGCTCCATAAAGTATTTCGACGCGCCTTCTCCGCGATGTCCCGTCACGATTCCAAATGCGCTGCCGTCCGCAGCCATCGCGCTCACGCGAAAATCAGAATGCGGCCAGAAGATCGCGAGCGAGAGCGTTTTGTCCGCGCGAACGATTTCTCCAACGAGCCCCTCGGCCGTCACCACGGGGGATTCGGCAACTACGCCGGCATCCTTTCCCGCGGAGAGTGTGAAGGTGAAGTCATCGCCGAGCCCCCGCCCTTGCAGCGCTTCGGCGGGAATGAATCCCCACTTCAGCGCCGATCCGAGGCCCAGCAGCTTCCGCAGGCGTTCGTTCTCTTCTTCGACGCCAGTCAGGCGCTGTGAGCGCAGCGAGACACTGTCAACAATCCTGAGCGCCGTGTCGTGCGAGAGAAACGCGCGACGCGCGAGTTCCGCCTTCACCTGCATCGACGCGAGGGGCCGCACGAGTGTCGCCCGGAGCGTCGCTGCGGCGCCGCTGCGCGCCGACGTGGGGAGGATCAAGCAGACGAGGGCGGCGATTCCGCACGCCGCCGCCAGGACGAGATCGACTGTGGGATTGGTCCGCGCGGGTCGCCGCACGCTGATCTAGCGGCTCAGAGGTTTTTCAAGTGCTCAGCACCGACCAATACTTCTCCTCGTCGTCGAGAATACGTCCGCAGCCGCGCACGACGCAGGTCAGCGGATCTTCGTCGACGTGAATCGGCAATCCCGTTTCCTGGGTCAGCAGCACATCGAGCCCGCGAATCAGCGCGCCGCCGCCGGTCATCACGATGCCGCGGTCGACGATGTCGCTGGCGAGCTCGGGCGGCGTGATTTCCAGCGCGCGCCGGACGGCGTCGACGATCTGCTGCACAGGCTCCTGGCACGCTTCGCGAATCTCTGCGGAGTGCACGCGCACGGTCTTCGGAATTCCCGAGACGAGATCGCGTCCCTTCACTTCCATCTCGCGCTCTTCGCCAAGCGGCGCCGCGGATCCGATTTGAATCTTGATCTGCTCCGCGGTCGGCTCGCCGATCAAGAGATTGTAGCTCTTTCTCATGAACTGCACGATCGCCATATCGAGCTCGTCGCCGCCGACGCGGATCGATGTGTCGCTCACAATTCCGGAGAGCGCAATAACCGCGATCTCCGTTGTGCCGCCGCCGATGTCGATCACCATGTTGCCCGTCGGCGTTTCGACCGGCAGTCCGACGCCGATCGCCGCAGCCATTGGCTCTGCGACCATGAACACTTCCTTCGCGCCGGCGCCGAGCGCCGAGTCGCGCACCGCGCGCTTTTCAACTTCGGTAATTCCAGAGGGCACGCACACGATCACACGCGGCTTCACCTTGAACACATGGTTCTCGATGATCAGCGTGAGAAAGTAGCGCAGCATTTTTTCGGTGACGTCGAAGTCGGCGATGACGCCGTCTTTCATGGGACGAACAGCGATGATGCCTTCAGGAGTGCGGCCGAGCATGCGCTTCGCTTCGAGTCCGACGCCTTTGATTTTTTTCGTTTCGCGATCCATCGCGACAACCGAAGGCTCGTTAAGCACGATGCCCTCGCCTTTGACATACACGAGGGTGTTGGCCGTGCCGAGATCAACGGCGATGGCGTTGGCAGGAAAAAAAGAGCCGGACTTGAAGAAGGGCCAACGCATTTCGATATGGACTCTTGCGGTCGCTCGTCTTGCGAGCGGAACGGGAGTGAGGGCTCAACTATAGAGGAACGACTGGAATCTAGGGTTGGTCACTCTCGCCAGCAACGCCCCAACCGCCGATGGGAGATGGTACTACGGCGAATGGCGAGTCGTCATTAGCGAGAGCGTGGCAACTGGCGAGTGGCCACGCTCTCGCCAATGACCACTCGCCATTCGCCGAAGTTCCGTCTATTTGACGAATGTGGAAGGCTCATGAAATGCCATCCCAAACGCCTCCGCAACTCCTCGGTACGTGACTTTGCCGTCAACGACATTCAGCCCCTTCAACAGCGCCGGCGATTCCGCGAGAGCCTTCTTCCATCCCTTATTCGCCAGCGTCAGCGCATAGGGGAACGTCGCATTGGTCAGCGCCAGCGTCGACGTGCGCGGCACTCCGCCGGGCATATTCGCGACGCCGTAGTGGATCACTTCATCCACCACGTACGTCGGGTTCTCATGCGTCGTCGCATGGATCGTCTCGACGCAGCCGCCCTGGTCGATCGCGACGTCCACGATCACGGAACCCGGACGCATGGTCTTGAGATCGCCCTTACGGATCAGCTTCGGCGCCACGGCGCCCGGGATCAGCACGCCGCCAATGACGAGGTCGGCGGTGGCGATCTGCTCGAGCACGTTGTGACGGTTCGAAAAGATCAGCTGGACGTTCGCGGGCATCACATCGCTCAGATAACGCAGACGCTCGAGGTTCGTGTCGAGAATCGTGACCTTAGCGCCCATGCCAGCCGCCATCTTCGCCGCGTTAATACCGACGATTCCGCCGCCGAGGATCACGACCTTAGCCGGGGGCACTCCGGGGACGCCGCCGAGCAGCACGCCGCGGCCGCCGTAGAGTTTCTCGAGGTATTTCGCGCCTTCCTGCACGGCCATGCGGCCGGCGACTTCGGACATCGGAACGAGCAGCGGCAGCTCACGATTGGCCGTCTCGACGGTCTCGTATGCGATGCACACGGCGCCGGACGCCATGTGCGCCTTGGTGAGCTTCTCGTCCGCCGCGAAGTGGAAGTACGTGAAGATCGCCTGCCCCTTCTTCATGCGCGGCCACTCGGGAGCGATCGGCTCCTTCACCTTCATGATCATGTCCGCGTCGGCCCACGTGGCGTCGGCATTCGGCGCGATCTTGGCGCCGACGGCTGTGTATTGCTCGTCGGTGAAGCCGCTGCCGATTCCGGCGCCGGTTTCGACGAGAACGGAGTGGCCGGCAGCGACGAGCGCTTCTGCGCCGGCGGGAACGAGAGAGACGCGGTTCTCGTTGGTTTTGATTTCCTTCGGGATTCCGATTTTCATGATTTCAACTCGATGCGGAGTGCGGATGAGGAATGCGGACGTTACTGCGGACCCAAGCTTACCAGCGTTTGTCGCTCGGGAGGAAAGAATTCCGCGCACACGGATTTCGTATCTTCGACCGTGATCGCGTCGATCTTGGCAAGCACTTCATCAATGGGGATGTACGGCTCGCCGAACAGTTCCACGCCGGCGGCGCGATACATGCGGCTCGAGACGCTCTCCATCGATAGCGTGATCTGCCCCTTCAGCTGCTGCTTCCCCATCTGCAGCTCGGCGTCGGCGATTCCTTCGCCCGCCACGCGCGCGAGTTCTTCGCGCACCGCCGCTATCGCCTGCTTCGCCGTTTCCGGCGCCGTCGCGACATACACGCCGTGGACTCCCGCGTGCACGTGGAAACTTTGGAATGTGTACACCGAGTACGCGAGCCCGAGCTCTTCGCGAATCCGCTGGAAGAGCCGCGAGCTCATGCCGCCGCCCAGCAGCGTGTCGATCAGCATGAGCGGATAGCGGCGCGGGTCGGCGTGCGGGACGGTCGAGGATCCAAACACCAGGTGCGTCTGCTGTGAGTCGCGCTCGATATGGCGTTCACTCGGCGGCGCGGTGAGAGGCGCGGGCACCGCGCGAGCAGCGACAGCGCCACCCGGAATGCCGCTCCAGCCGGCACGCTCGAGCTCGGCCAGCAGATCCTTATGCTCGATGTTGCCGCTCGCCGCGATAACGATCTGCGACGGGTGATACGCGCGGGAATGCAGCGCGCGCACCGTCTCGACTTTCATTGAGCCGACCGTCGCTCGCGTGCCGAGAATCGAATACCCGTACGGATGCGCGCCCCAGAGCGCCTCGTTGTGAAACTCAAAGACAATGTCGTCGGGAGAATCCTCGACCATCGCGATCTCCTCGAGCACGACCTTGCGCTCCAGGTCGAGATCCGCGGATCGCATGGAAGGCCGGAAGATTAAATCGGCGAGGACGTCCGCGGCCTGCGGCAGGTGCTCGTCGAGAACGCGCGCCTGAAAACAAGTGTGTTCCCGCGCTGTGTACGCGTCGAGCGAACCGCCGAGCGATTCGAGCGTCGACGCGATTTCTTTCGCACTGCGGTGCTTCGTGCCTTTGAACACGAGGTGCTCGAGCATGTGCGAGACACCCATCTCGCCAGGTTCTTCGTGCATCGAGGCCGCGCGAACCCAGGCGCCGATAGCGATCGACCGCACTCCCGGATATGGCTCCGAGAGTACGGTCAATCCATTCGGCAGAACCGTGCGTTCAACTCCCCGCTCTGACACTACCGTCCGCGGCCGCCACGTCCGCCGCGACCACCGCGGTCGCCGCCTTCGCGACGCGGGCGCTCTTCGTGCGGCGCAGCCCCTTCGCCGGCGGCCGGTGCTGCGCCGTCGGAATACGCAGGTGCCTCGGCCGCCGCATCTGCGCCCGGCTTCGGAATCAGCGCCTTCATCGAGAGGCGCAGGCGTCCGCGTTCGTCACGCTCGATCACCTTCACCTTCACGCGATCGCCCTTCTTCACGACGTCTTCCGTCTTCTCCGTGCGGCCGTGTTGCAGCTCGGAGATGTGCACCAGGCCTTCGGAGCCAGGCATGATTTCGACAAACGCGCCGAATGCCGTCGTGCTCTTGACCGGGCCTTCGTAGACCGCGCCGACTTCCGGCTCGACCGTGATGGCCTGCACCATCTGCTTCGCGCGCTGCATCGAATCCTGACCGACGGCAGCGATCGTGACCAAGCCCGTGTCGTCGACCGTGATCTCCGCGCCGCTTTCTTCCTGAATGCCGCGGATGTTCTTGCCCTTGGGTCCGATCAGCTCACCGATCTTCTCCGGGTTGATCTGCACCGTGATGATGCGCGGCGCGTACGGCGACATTTCCGGACGAACGGCCGGCAGCGCCTTGTCCATCTCGCCGAGGATGTGCAGGCGGCCTTCCTTGGCCTGATCCAGCGCCTCGGTCATGATCTTGAGATCGAGCCCATCGATCTTGATGTCCATTTGAATCGACGTGATGCCGTCCTTCGTGCCCGCGACCTTGAAGTCCATGTCGCCGAGATGATCTTCGGTGCCGAGAATGTCGGTGAGGATCGCGTACTTTTTGCCTTCCTTGATCAGGCCCATCGCTACGCCGGCCACCGCGCCCTTCAGCGGGATGCCCGCGTCGAAGCACGAGAGCGATCCACCGCACACCGACGCCATCGAGCTCGATCCGTTCGACTCGAGCACGTCGGACACGATGCGAATCGTGTACGGGAATTCCGCGAAGGGCGGCAGCACGGCCTGAATCGCGCGTTCTGCGAGATTGCCGTGGCCGATTTCGCGGCGGCTGGTGCCGCGCATCGGGCGCACTTCACCGGTGGAGAACGGCGGGAAGTTGTAGTGGAGCATGAACGACTTTGTGGTCTCGCCCTTTTCATCGATCGAGTCCATGCGCTGGACGTCGTTCGCGGTGCCGAGCGTCGCGGCGACGAGCGCCTGCGTCTGTCCACGCGTGAAGAGCACGGAGCCGTGCGCGCGCGGAAGAAGACCTGTGTCGATGGAGATGGCGCGCACTTCGTTCGGCTTGCGGCCGTCGACGCGGAGACCGCTGTCGAGAACCTGGGCGCGAAGCGTGCTGTATTCGATGTCTCCGAGCACCGAGCCGATGTGGCCGTGCTGCTCGGGCGGCAGTTCGAGCTTGAGCTTGGCCTTCACTTCTTCCTTCACGCGCTCGACGGCCTGCACGCGCGTCTGCTTGTCTTTCTGGTTGATCGCCGCGAGGACGAGATCTTTCGCCTCGGCGTTCACGCGATCGACGATGTCGGACGGGGTCTCGGCCTTCTTCCACGCCATTTTATCTGCGCGGCCCTTGGCGAGCAGTTCTTCCTGCATCGCGATCAGTTCCTTGATGCCGCGCTGCGCAATGCCGAGCGCCTCGACGACGTCGCCTTCGGAGATTTCGTTGGCGCCGCCCTCGACCATCATGATCGAGTCCTGCGAGCCGGCGACGACGAGATCCATATCCGAGAACTGGAGTGCCTGAAACGTGGGGTTGAGCACCCACGCCGGCTTCGCGCCCTCTTCCGTTGAGACGCGGCCGACGCGAACGCCGGCGATCGGCGCCGCGAACGGAATGCGCGAGACGTTCAGCGCGAACGAAGTGGCGACGAGCGCGAGCACGTCGGCTTTGTTCTCTTGATCTGCGGAGATGACATAGAGGAAGACCTGCACTTCGTTCTTGAATCCTTCCGGAAACAGCGGACGGATCGAGCGGTCGATGATGCGGCAGGAGAGGATTTCTTCATCGCGCGGACGGCCTTCGCGCTTGATGAAGCCACCCGGGATTTTGCCGGCAGCGTAGGTCTTCTCTTTGTACTCGACGGTGAGCGGGAAGAACGGCAGCGTGGATTCCTTGTCACTCACCGTGACGGCCGCGAGCACCATCGTGTCGCCGAACTGAACGAGGCAGGAACCGGCGGCCTGCTTGGCCATGCGGCCCGTCTCGATGATCAGTGGACGTCCTGCGAAGGTGCGTTCGATGCGATGCATCATACTGGTTGTTTGAATTGCCTCAGTTGAAACACAAAACGCGCGGGCCGCATTGTGCGTCCGCGCGAATCATGAAATGCGTTGCGAGATTAGTAGCGCAGGCCAAGATCGGAGATGATCTTCCGATAGCTTTCGACGTCTGTGCGCTTCAGGTAGTCGAGGTGACGGCGGCGTTTGCCGACCATCTTGAGAAGTCCGCGGCGGCCGTGATGATCTTTTGCGTGCTGGCGGAAGTGATCGTTCAGAAAATTGATGCGTTCGGTGAGCACTCCGATCTGAACCTGCGAGGAGCCGGTGTCGGTGGCGTGCTTACGATGCTTCTCGAGCGCGGGAGTCTTTACGAAAGCCATTGTTTTGAAGTTCCTAAGTTCTTTTAGGTCAGTTTGTTATAGACTGGGAAGATAGTCCGGATAGAAGGCGAAATCAACCCTTCGGAGAGAGGGCAGAAAGGAGAACAGATGGGACAGGGAGATAGAGGGGGAGACGCCAGGCACTACGGCGAATCGCGAGTCGGTACTGGCGAGAGCGTGGCCAGTCGCGATTCGCCACGCTCGCGGGTTACGACTCACGATTCGCCACGCTCTCGCCAATAACGACTCGCCATTCGCCGTAGTCAGCTGAATATGGATGTAACCAACCCCTTCAAGTCGTTGAACATCACCACGAGGAAGAGTGCTCCAATGGCGACCAGGCCGACTCTCATGAAATTCTCCCTCGTCCGGTCGCTGAACGCACTCCCCTTCACTCCCTCTGCGACCGTAATCAGCACCTGCCCTCCGTCCAGAATCGGCACCGGCAGCAAGTTCAGCACTGCGAGATTGATGCTCAAAAACGCGATTAGGGTAAACAGCGATTCCAGGCCCGTTTTCGCCGCCTGAACCGAAGTGCGCGCGATCGCTATCGGACCGCCGAGCGTCTTCACGCTCACCGTTCCGCGGAATAGACCACCGAGCACATCGAGCACCGACCGGCCCATCGCCCATGTCGCGTACCACCCTGACTGAAACGCGTCGCCGAACGACATCGGGATTCGCACCGCCCGGTTTCCAATGTTGTCAGGTCCGAGCGACCCTGCGCCGATTTTTCCGACATGCCGGACTTTTCCGGTGATCGGATCCGTCAGATTGACTACTTCCGGCCTAATGGAGAACGAGAGCCGCTGGGTGCCGCGCGCGACATCGAATCGCGATGCCTGGCCTGTGTCCGCGCCGACTCGCGCGACGAGCTCGGTCCACGTGCGAACAGGTGCGCCGTCGATCGCCATGACGCTGTCGCCGCGCTGAAGACCTGCGAGCTGCGCCGGTTTCCCGGCGACGAGCGTGTCGATCACCGTGGGCACATCGCGCCGTCCGTAAACCGCAAAAATGCTCGTCGCGACGCAGATCGTAAGAATAGCATTCATCGTCACGCCCGCGAGCAGAATCACCACGCGCGCATATGTTGGCTTCGACTCAAACCAACGATCCGCCGGCACGGGCTTGGGACCGTGCGGCACCATCGCCTCTGGATCCCAATTCGGGTCGAGCTCGGCGCTTTCCTTCAGCGTCTCGTTGCCGCCCTCGAGCATCGACGACGTCTCATCGTTCTTTGACGCCATGCGAACGTAGCCACCGATCGGCAGCATCGAGATCACATATTCTGTTTCGGATCCCTTGCGGCGCCACTTGAGCAGCGGTTTTCCCCACCCGAGCGAGAACCGCGGCGCGTAGACGCCAAACGCCTTCGCCGCGAGGAAGTGCCCGAACTCGTGCACGAACACCACGATGCCGAGAACAACGAGAGGGGCGAGCCAGGAAAGCATCAGTTGTTCTCCGCGCGACGAGACACGTGAGCTCGCGCCGCCGCGTCCGCAGCGAGCAGCGATGCCTTGTCCTTTCCGTTCATCGTGCCGAGCTGCCCGAGCGCCGAATCGATGCTCGCCGTGATATCCGCAAAATTCATTTTCCCCTCGAGAAATAGCGCGACCGCCTGCTCGTTCGCTGCATTGAATACGGCGGGGGCTGCGCCGCCGTTTCGTCCCGCTTCGAGTCCCAGGCTCAGCGCCGGAAAATCGGAGAGCCGCACGGGCTCGAACGTCAGCGGCGAATGCGCGACCGGATCAAAGCGTGGTACCCCGTCATCGCGCACGCGTTCAGGGTGCGTGAGCGCATAGAGGACGGGGAGCTCCATGCTGGGCACTCCCATTTGCGCGAGCACGCTGCCGTCGACGAACTCGACCATCGAGTGCACCACGCTCTGCGGATGCACCACGACTTCGATGTTCTCGTACGGAATGCCGAACAGAAAATGCGCTTCGATCACTTCGAGCGCCTTGTTCGCGAGCGTCGCGCTGTCGACGGTAATCTTGCGGCCCATCGACCACGTTGGGTGCCGCAGCGCGTCTTCGAGCGTCGCGCTTCTGATCGCCGCGGACGACCACGTGCGAAACGGTCCGCCGCTCGCGGTGATGATCAGCCGGCGCACGTCGGTGCGATCGCGTCGGCCAAGGCACTGGAGGATTGCGGAATGCTCACTGTCGACCGGCACGATTTCGCCGCCGGTGCGCGCGCACGCCGCGGCCGCGAGTTCGCCGGCCACCACGAGCGTTTCCTTGTTCGCGAGCGCCACGCGCTTCCCCGCCTCGAGCGCGGCCAGCGTGGCGTCTAGACCGGCCGCGCCCACAACGGCGTTGAGGACGATGTCGACGTCGTCTCGCGTCGCAGCCTCAACCAGCGACGCAGCGCCGAGCCGCCAGGACTCCGGCGGCTTCACGCCGTTCGGGCTGACGAGACCGACGAACGTGGGATTCGTGAGCGTCGCCTGCGATTCGAGCAGCGCGGAGTTCGCGAACGCGGTGAGCGCGGCGACGTGAAACCGGCCGGGTTGGCGCGCGATCACACGCAGCGCAGTCGTTCCGATCGATCCCGTAGAACCGAGAACCGCTACCCCACGGCTGCGAGCCACCTCGTCGTTCATCGCGGTACCGGAATCAACAGCCAGCTCAGCAACGCGTACGACACCGGAAGCGTGAAGAGCAGCGAGTCGATGCGGTCGAGCATACCGCCGTGACCGGGGATCAGATGCGAGCTGTCCTTCACTCCCGCTTCACGCTTGAGCATCGATTCGACAAGATCGCCGATCTGCCCCGCAGCGCTCACGAGCACGGCGAAGAGAATCACGCCCTGCAGCAGCATGCCGAGCTGCGACTGCGGCCGCAGCACGAATCGCTCGTACAGCACCGCAATGAGGACAGCCAACAGGAGACCGCCTACAGCGCCCGCGACCGTTTTGCCGGGGCTGATCGATGGCAGCAGCTTGCGACCGCCGATCATTCGGCCGAACGTGTAGCCGCCGATATCCGTGCCCCACGTGAGCAGAAACGGAAGAACCACGAGCGCCGTGCCCGCGGCCGCTCCGATCGCGTACGGGTGATACCGCAGCGCGAACGCAAACGACATCATGCCGCCGGTGTAGAAAACGCCGAGCACGGTGATGCCCACCGCTTCCAGCGGCCTCCCGTTCGCGCCCCGAACCCAGAGCGCCACAGAGAGAAGCTCGAGGACCAGCAGCATCACGATGCTCACGTCCGGTACCCACAGCCCCAGCTGCCGCGCGTAGACGAACAACGGGATCGCCGCGCTGAGTATCACGCCGTGACCCCAAAGCGGTACGCTCCCCGCCGCGATCGCGAGCTTGTAGAACTCATGCGCGGCGATCGCGCTCGCGATGGCCATGAGAATCGCGAGTGGCGCACCGCCGAGCCAGATCAGCCAAATGACCAGAGGCACCGCCACGACGGCGAACGCAGTGCGCTTCGAAAGTTCTGACAATGGATCCTGCGAAGAGGTCGGTTCGAAATCAGGCCGGAACGCGGCCGAAGCGGCGGTCCCGGTTCTGATAGTCGAGAATCGCGCCGTACAGCTCGCGCCGGTCGAAATCCGGCCAGAGCACACTCGAGATGTAGATCTCGGTGTACGCAAGCTGCCAGAGGAGAAAATTCGAAATGCGCTGCTCACCGGAGGTGCGAATAAGCAGATCGGGGTCCGGGCAGCCAACAGTAAACAGCTTCTCAGCAAACAGCGCGTCGTCGATCTCTTCCGGCTTCAGGCGCCCGGCCGCAACCTCGGCCGCCAGCGTGCGCGCCGCCCGGACGATTTCCGCTCGCGCTCCGTACGAGATGAAGAGATTCAATCGCAACTTGGAGTTCTTCGCCGTCTGCTTCATGACGCGATCGACCGCCGCGCGCTGTGCCGCCGGAAGTCTGTCGAGCTCGCCGAGCATAACGACCTGCACGCCCTGCGAATCGAGTTCATCGGCTTCGCGCTGGATGTACTCCTCGAGCAGCGACATCAACGCGGACACTTCGGTCGCGGGACGCTGCCAGTTTTCCTGGGAGAACGCGAACAGGGAGAGCACCTCTACTCCAACTTCGATCGCACCCTCGACCACTTCGCGCACCGACTTCATGCCGCTGCGATGACCCAGCGGGCGCGGCAGCATGCGGTCCTTCGCCCAGCGCCCGTTGCCATCCATGATGATCGCCACATGGCGCGGCACCGCGCCGTTGACGCGGATCTGCGAGAGGAGATCGGCCGGCGCGGAGGCGGCCATCACACCTCCATGATTTCTGCTTCTTTGGCCTTCATCAGCGCATCGATCTTGCCGATGAATTCGTCGTGGGCCTTCTGCAGTTCCTTCTCGGCGTGCTTCACGTCGTCTTCCGGCGCGCCCGTAAGTTTCTTCAGCGTTTCACGCGCGTGGGTGCGCGCGTGGCGGATCGCAATGTGCCCGTCTTCCGCGTGCTTGTGCACCTGCTTCGCGAGTTCCTTGCGGCGCTGCTCGTTCATCGACGGAAGCGGCACGCGAATGATCGCGCCCTGCACCGCCGGATCGAGACCGAGCCCCGATTCGCGAATCGCTTTCTCAACAGCCTTGATCTGCGACTTGTCGAACGGCGTGACCACCAGCAGCCGCGGTTCCGGCGCCGAGACGTTCGCGACCTGATTGAACGCCATCAGGGAGCCGTACATCTCGACCTTCACGCTGTCGAGCATCGCCGGCGACGCCTTGCCCGAGCGCACGGAGCCGAAGTCTCGCTTCACGGCCTCGACGGCCTTTTCCATCTGCGCGCGGCAGTCCTTCTGAATGTTCGGAATGCTCATGAGACGAGGGTCCCCACCCGTTCGCCGCGGATCGCCTTGATGACGGCGCCGGGCGTATTGATGTTCAGCACAATTAGCGGAAGCGAGTTTTCCTTGCAGAGCGTGATCGCCGTCTGGTCCATCACGCCGAGTTCTTCGAGCATCACGTCCCGGTAGCTGATGCGCTCGTACATTTTCGCCGCGGGCACTTTTTTCGGATCGGCGGAATACACGCCGTCGACGCTCGTCGCCTTGATGATGAGATCCGCCTTCATCTGAATGCCACGCAGCACCGCCGCAGTGTCCGTGCTGAAATACGGGTTTCCGGTTCCTGCGGCGAAGATTACGGCGCGCCCCTTTTCGAGGTGGCGCATCGCGCGGCGGCGGATGTACGGCTCGGCGAGTTCTTCCATGCGAATCGCCGTCATCACGCGGGTGTCGAGTCCCTCGCGCTCCAGGACATCCTGAAACGCGAGGGCGTTGATCACCGTGCCGAGCATCCCCATGTAGTCGGCGCTGACGCGATCGAGCCCCATTTTCGAGAGCTGCGACCCGCGCACGATATTGCCGCCGCCAATGACCATGCCGACCTGCGCGCCGGTCTCGACGATCTTCTTGATCTCTTTCGCGTACTTGGTGATCGAGTCGAAATCGAATCCGTTGCGATGATCGCCCGCCAGCGCCTCACCGGAGAGCTTGATCAGCACCCGGGGATACTTGAGCGGCTTCTTTGCGGATCCCTTCGACCCGGTCATGGCGAATGCCTCAGGCTTCGCCCATCTGGAAACGCGCGAAGCGGCTGACATCGGCGCCCGGCGTTTCCTTCACGAGCTGGCCGATCGACTTGGAATCGTCGCGAACCCACGGCTGCTCGAGAAGGGTGATTTCCTTGAAGTACTTGTCCAGACGTCCGGCGACCATCTTCTCGACGATCGCATCGGGCTTCCCCGATTCTTTCGCCTGCGCGACGAAAATCGCCTTTTCACGGGCGACGAGATCGGGGTTCACATCTTCCTTCTTCACTGCTACGGCGATCGTCGGCACGCCGGCGGCGATGTGTTCCGCCACCGAGTTGCCGAGCGCAACGGCTGACGGCCCGGTCGCGCCGGTAATCTCGGCGAGCACGGCGACTTTCCCGTTGTGGTGCAGATACGATCCGATCGTGCCACTCGATGCATAGCGCGCGACGCGGCGGAGCGTGACGTTCTCGCCCGTCTTCGCCGCCGCGGCTTTCACCACCTGCGCGAGCGTCAGCGATTTGTCGTGCGACCACTGCTTTTCGAGCAGCGCGTGATCGGCGCCGACTTCGGCGATGCCGTCGAGCGTGGTGTCGTTGCCGATATGCGCCGCGACGAGCTTCGCCAGCGCGACGAACTCATCGTTGCGTGCCACGAAATCTGTTTCGGAGTTCAATTCGATCATGACGCCGAGCGTGCGATCGTCGCTGACCCACGTGACGATCTGACCCTCGGAAGCCGCGCGGTCGGCGCGCTTCTCGGCCTTCATCATCCCCTTGGTGCGGAGGACGTCGATGGCCTTCTCCTGGTCTCCGCCGGCCTCTTCAAGTGCTTTTTTGCAATCGCCCATCCCGGCGCCCGTGCGGGCGCGAAGGGCGGCGACATCTTTGGCTGTGATCATTGTGGCGCTCATAGTTATTCAGCAACCTCTCCCTCTGGGGCAGCCTCGGCCGCTTCACCTTCTGTCGCCGTGCTATCCTTGATGCGGAGGGCAATCGCTTCCGGCTTTGCACGACGGCGGCGCGGGCCACGCTTCTTGTTTCTTGCATTGCGGTCTTCCGCGCTCGCTGGCTCGGCGCCGCGGTCAGACGAGTACGTGTAGCTCTCGCCGTCTTCGCCTTCGTCACGAACCGGCGATTCACGGCGGGCTTCGATGATCGTATCTGCGATCGCGGCAGTGATCAGTTCCACCGAGCGAATCGCGTCGTCGTTGCCTGCGATCGGAACCGTGATCAGATCCGGATCCGAGTTGGTATCACAGATGGCGATCATCGGGATGCCAAGCTTGTTCGCCTCGTCAACCGCGATCTTTTCCTTCTTCGCATCCACAACGAAGAGCAGCCCCGGCACGCGCGACATCGCTTTGATGCCGGAAAGATTCTTCGCCAGCTTGTCGCGCTGGCGCGCCATCAGGAGCTGTTCCTTCTTGGTGTAGTTCTCGAAATCACCGCCGGCTTCAGAGCCCGCCTCGAGTTCCTTCAAGCGGCGGATCTGCTTCTTGGCCGTGTTGAAGTTCGTGAGCAGGCCGCCGAGCCAGCGCTCGGTGACGTACATCGCGCCGGAGCGCTCGGCTTGCTGCAGAACGATCTGCGAGAGCTGGCGCTTGGTGCACACGAACAGCACGTTTTCGCCGCGCGCGATGACTTCACGCGCGAGCTTCTGTGCGATCTCGATCTGCCGAAGGGTCTTCTGCAGGTCGATGATGTGAATGCCGTTGCGCTCCGCGAAGATGAAGCGGCGCATCTTCGGATTCCAGCGGCGGGTCTGATGGCCGAAGTGAACTCCGGCCTTGAGGAGATCGTCGATCGTTGGTGTGGACATGTTCTGAACTTTCCTTGAGTGGTTAGGCGGCGGCGTTTGTCATCGTTTCTTGCGACCGTCCGCGAGGACAGCACCCGCTTGAAACTCGAAACGCCTGATTGATGGAAAAAAACTGAACTACTCTTACGGCTGTTAGCGAACAGCTGTACGCTAACAGCCGTAAGTTGGCGCTTATCTCTTGCTGAACTGGAACCGTTTGCGTGCTTTCGGACGGCCTGGCTTCTTACGCTCAACCGCGCGTGCATCGCGCGTGAGCAGTCCGAGATCGCGCAGCTTGCGGCGATGTGCTTCGTCCATCTTGACGAGCGCGCGTGCGACCGCGAGACGGAGCGCGCCCGCCTGACCGGTGGATCCGCCGCCGTCGATGTTCGCCTTCACGTCAAAGCGGCCAAGCGTGTCGGTCGCAGTGAACGGCTGCTGAATGGCAGACACAAGCGCGGGGCGCGGAAAATAATCGCCGAGCGTGCGTCCGTTGACGTCCCACTTTCCTGAACCCGCCGAGATGTAGACGCGGCAGACGGCTTCCTTGCGGCGGCCGATGGTGTGAATGGTGGTCTCGGCCATGTTACTTCGCCTCTCTCTTCTTGAAGGTCAGCACGGTGGGCTTCTGCGCGACGTGCGGATGTTCGGCGCCCGGATAAACGCGAAGCTTGAGTCGCAGCGTGCCGCGGCCCAGTGCGTTCTTGGGGAGCATTCCGAACACGGCCTTCTCGATGATGCGCTCGGGGTGCTGCTTGAGCACCTTGGCGAACGGATCCTGGCGATCGTGTCCCATGTAGCCGGTGTGCACGAAATACGTCTTCTGTTCGGCCTTGCGGCCGGTCACGCGGATTTTCGCCGCGTTGATGACGATGACGCTGTCGCCGGTGTCCATGTGGGGAGTGAACGTCGGCTTGTGCTTTCCGCGAATGATTTTTGCGACTTCAGACGCGAGCCTGCCGAGAACCATTCCGTCCGCATCCACAATGAACCACTTGTGTTCGATGTCGGAGGGTTTTGCCGAAAACGTGCTCATGCTGATAACGAGGACTAAAGCGAGTCCAGCGCCTCACCGGTGCGGATTGCAACCCGGGTCTTGGCCGCCATTCAAGGCGTTTTAGTATAGTCTCGGAAAATAGTCTGTGAGAGAGGGAGAGTCAATGCTTGCAACAGCTTAGGTAGTGTCCCCTTCGTCGGATCGTCACTCGAACTCCACCAATAGCGCGCCCTTCTCCACTGCTTGGCCGACAGCCGCGTGAACTGCCTTCACCCGGCCGGCTGCGGGGGCGCGGAGCTCGTTTTCCATCTTCATCGCTTCCATCGCTGCAACTGCTTGTCCGGCAGTAACTTCGTCGCCTGCTTTCACGTTGATTCTCACCATTAAGCCGGGCATCGGAGCCTTTACCGGCGTTGGACCAGCGGGGCCCGCAGCGGCGGCGGACATATCGCGAATAGCGCGGGTGCGCTCGTCGAGCGCCTCGACGGCGAACCGGCGACCGTCGATCCGCAGTGAGTAAGAACCGCGCTGTCCGTCCCTGCGCGCCATCACGCGGTGCACGGCATCCCCGATCGTCACCAGGCGCACCGGCGTGCCCTCCAGTTCGCTCAGACGAGCCGTCTCAGAGGCGCCGCCATCTACCGAGACCTGGTCACCGTCTAAGGCAACCTCGATCCGCTTCCCCGCGATATCGACGATGTACTTCATGCCAACACCGGAACCAGCTCGCACACGGTCTCGACGTGCGCGGTCTGCGGGAACATGTCGAACGCGGTGAGTCGCGCGATCCGCCAGTTCGGAAGCCGCGCGATGTCGCGGGCGAGCGTCGCGGGATCGCAGCTCACATAGACGATCGCGCGCACGGCGG
>JANYIJ010000079.1 GCA_025362095.1 Gemmatimonadota bacterium
GAACATCACGGTTCCATCGGGCGTGGATACAGGATCGAAGATCCGCTTGAAGGGGCAGGGCGGCCGCGGACTTCGCGGTGGTCCGCCGGGCGACATCATGATCACGTTTAACGTGAAGCCCGACGAGCTGTGGTCGCGCGAAGGACTCGATCTCGTGGTCCGCGCGCCGGCCAGCATCGCGCAGGCAACGCTCGGTTCGAAGGTCAGCGTGGAGACGCTCGATGAGAAAACGGTTTCGATCAAAATTCCCGCCGGCACGCAGGGAGGAAAACGTTTTCGCGTGCGCGGTCAGGGAATAGCGAAAGACGGCAAGCGCGGCGATCTGATCGTTGAGCTCGCGGTGACGGTGCCCGAGAAGCTCACGGAGAAGCAGGCGCAACTGATGAAAGAGTTCGCCGAGGCAGCGGGGCTGGCGCTTTAAGAGAACAGCGGAGCGCACCTGTACTCTACCTGCATGTTCTGCCACACGGACCTCGGGAAAAACGAGGCGATCGAACATTTTCCGGTTGGACGGCGCCTCGCGTTCGATTCGGCGAAGGGGCGCCTGTGGGCCGTGTGCAAATCGTGCGAGCGCTGGAATCTCTCGCCGCTCGAGGAGCGGTGGGAAGCAATCGAAGAGTGCGAGAGACTATTTCGTGATGCAAAGCTTCGAGTATCCACGGACAACATCGGCCTGGCGCGACTGAAGGAGGGGACGACGCTTATCCGTGTGGGCGATCCGCAGCGTCCCGAGATGGCCGCATGGAGATATGGCGACCAGTTCCATCGTCGCCGGCGGAAGTATCAACTTTTGGTCGCCAGCGGAGTGGTCGCCACGGGCGGGGTCATCGTGGCGGGGCCGGTGATGGGGTTGCTCGGCGGATCGATCGTCAATCTGATCCAGATCCCAAATCTGCTTTCGACGTTCACGACTGTGGCGCGTGTGCCGGTCAAGGGCACAATCCTGAAGTTGACCAGACAGAACGTGAAGCGCGTAGGCCTTCGCCCAATGGACGACGGCGGATTCGAGCTCGAGATTCCGCACAAATCGCTCAACGTTCCGCTCGCGGTCGCGCGGTTCGACGCCCGGGTCTCATTGAGCGGTGATGAAGCTCTTGGAGCCGCTCGGATTCTCCTGCCTCAGATCAACAAGAGCGGCGGCCGCAGCGACGACGTGGGACGCGCTGTGGATATTCTTGAAACATCGCGAGGGTCGCGCGAACTCTTCAGGCGCCATGCATTCAGCCGAGCGCGATTGCATCCCGAGCGCGCCAGTTTTTTTGGCCTATCGTCTGGTCCGATTGGATCCACGATCGGCTTCGCGGCGGGCCGATTCGGGCCCGACGATTTCGGACAGATCTCGACGATGCCGGCGCCGGTTCGGCTCGCGCTTGAAATGTCCCTGCACGAGGAGGACGAACGCCGCGCGCTCGAAGGCGAACTCGCCGAACTCGAAGATCGCTGGCGCGAAGCCGAGGAGGTTGCGGCGATCTCGGACAACATGTTTGTGCCAGCGTCAGCCACCGCGATGCTCACGCGACTCAAACAGAACGGCGAGTAGCTGATGCAGTATCAACCGCCGATCCATATTCTCTACTGATATGTACTCCACCTGCATGTTCTGTCATTCGGACCTCGGGAAAAACGAGGCGATCGAACATTTTCCGGTGGGGCGGCGACTCGCGTTCGATTCGGCCAAAGGGCGCCTCTGGGCCGTGTGCCGTTCGTGCGAGCGCTGGAATCTCAGCCCGCTCGAGGAACGCTGGGAAGCGATTGAAGAGTGCGAGCGCCTGTTCCGCAGCACGAAGCTTCGCGTCTCAACCGACAACATCGGACTTGCGCGATTGAAAGAGGGCACGACGCTCGTGCGCGTCGGTGATCCGCAGCGGCCGGAGATGGCGGCGTGGCGATATGGCGATCAGTTCAATCGGCGCCGCCGGAAGTACTACTTGATGATTGGCGGTGCAGTCGTGGTTGGCGGTGGGTTGATCGTCGGCGGCGCGTCGATGGGATTGATCGGCGGCGGGTCGTTTCAGCTCGTGCAGCAGCTGTTCAACATGAGGAAGCTGCGCACGGCAGTCCGGTTGCCGGTACAGGGAAGCGTGGTTCGCGTCGGTCAGCGCGATCTGGAGCGGATCACGATGGCGCCCGATCAAAGGGGCGGATTCGAGCTCAAGGTTCGTCATAAACCGCAAACCTCTGCGGGGTGGATCAAGAATCGCAATCCATCAATCGTCCTGAGTGGCGACGAAGCGATCAGAGCCGCGCGGCATCTCCTGCCGCAAATCAATCGCGCCGGCGGATCGAAGGAAGACGTGACGGATGCGGTTCACGCGCTTGAGCAAGCGGGTAGCTCACACGAACTGTTCGCGAGGATGGCCACGCGCTACCGGCGATCACCCCACGTTGGACCCGCGCTGCGCTTCCGCTGGAGCCAAGACAAACCGGACGGTTCAGCTCTGCTCAACGAGATGCCGGCCGGTGTTCGGTTGGCGCTGGAAATGTCGCTTCACGAGGAAGACGAGCGGCGCGCGCTCGAAGGCGAACTCTACCTTCTCGAAGAGCGATGGCGCGAGGCGGAGGAAGTGGCATCGATTTCTGACGACATGTTCCTGCCGTCCGGAGTCGACGCGATGCTGACGAAGCTGAAAGGCGGCCGCTAGCGCGAGAGCACCGGCAGCATGGCTCGAGCGCCGCGCGACGCCTCGATGAACCCACCACCGAGCACCCGATCACCGTCGTATAGCACGAGCGACTGGCCCGGCGCGATAGCGCGCACGGGCTGATCGAGCGCGAGTTCGATTTCATCGCCGGTCATGCGCACGATTTCCGCGGGCACGATAGGCGCGCGGTGCCGCACGCGCACGCCGACGCGATCGCCTACCGCTGGT
>JANYIJ010000098.1 GCA_025362095.1 Gemmatimonadota bacterium
TTGATGTCGATTACATCGCGCGGGCTGATGCTCGCAAAACTGAAGTATTCGTTCAGCACCGATGCGCCGCGATCGAGATACTCGAGGCCGAGCGCGCCCATCAACTTCCGCGATTCGTTCTCTGTCGCGTATCGCGCGGGAGCGAGGTTCAGCCTCTTTCTTATGGAGTCAGGCAGCCAAGCGCCGATCGCGCCGGCGCCGTGCGTCTCAAAGAGATAGCGCAGTGTACCGCTGATCTCCTTGCGGTCGGCAATCGAGACCGCGCGGTCGCCGCGCTGGAAGTGACCGTTCGTGATCAGCCCGTTGCGCGTGAGAATTCGTTCGAGCCGTCCTGCCTGGCTCGAACGTGAAACCCCATATGCGCCGGTTGGTCCTGCGAACGTGCCGAGCGCGAGCGCGCACAAGCTCGCCGGAATCAGCTTGATGTTCCGCGATCGCGTCACGGTGTACCAGAGCGCAATTCCGCCGAGCCACACCGAGAGCACGATCAAAAAATATCGCGGCTCGGTGATTCCGTACTCCGCCACGCGCTTGTAAATCGCGAGCCAAAGCATCGCCACCGCGGGCAGCAGCGCAATGTAAAACCCGCGCGTGTACGTCTTCACCCACGAATATTCTTCGCTCTCTTCGAGCGGATGAATGAGCAGCCACGACAACATCCCGATCACGGCCACGCTCGACACGAGCCAGCCGATCCAGCCGCTCGGCCACTGCCTCGTGACCAACACCTTGGCGAGATAGAGCGTGAGGATCGCCAGGTAGAGCACGACGAGCGGCACGAGCACATACTGCGTGAAGATCCTCAGCCCGGTCGGGTAATCAGTGCGCTTCTCGAGTGCGGCGAGATCTTCCGGAATGCCAGCAAGAAAGAACCAGGTGCTGAAGAGATACGCGATGATGATCCAGAGTCGAAAGTAGCTCTGCGACGGCAGATGCACGCCGAACAGTTTCTCCACGGCGACCATCGCGATCGCGAGGCCCGCGAACAACACGACTGTGTACAGGTACGCCGTGAGGAATCGAATGAAGAGAATTCTGTTGTACTGCCAAAACCCGTTCGGCCTGCTCGATCCCACGTACGGCGCGAATGCCGCGAACAAATGGAACGCGATGCTCAGCTGCAAGTACCGCAGCATCTGGATCTGCGACGACCATCCGGTCCACACCCACCAGAATGCGGCCAGAATCGCCACGCCGATCCACGGAATCAGCCAGCGCAGGCGACCGGCGCCGGCGGGACGCTCTGCGAAGACCGTCAGCGAATAGAGAAGCGGCAGGCCCAGCATTGCCGTGAGCAGCAGCCGCGAGAACTCGGATCGGTCGCCGGGCATGGTGGAACCGAGTGCCGCGAATGTCGCGATCGCCGCAGCGCCGAGCACCAACGGAAAACGCCGCACAGTGCGCAGCGCCGAGTCTACGACAAGATCGATCGACGGAAGGCGCACTGGTCCGACGGCGTTAGTTGATCAGGTGCTGCTGACTCATTTCCCGCCCGACTTCAGCGACTTCTTGAGAATCGCGATCTGTCCGAGATGATACACATCGTGATCGGCCAGCCCGCTCACCGTGTCGGCACGCGTCGCGCCGCTGCTGTGCCCGGTCTCGCCTTTCTTGGGCACCTGAAGAAACATCGACTCCTCGTGCGATTTGTCGATGGACGCGAGCAGCGCTTTCCGCGCGTTGAGCAGTTCTGTCTGCGCCGCGATCCAATCGTCCTGCGTCGAGCCTTTCACCGCTGGCCAGTCGCCGCGGGCGGGTTGCTTCGACTCGGCGCCGTCCATACGGCTCGTGGTTTCTTCGGTCCACGCCGTGATGTGCAACAGCGTCTCCCAAATCGACTGCGCGCCGGGAAGCGGGTGCGCGAGCGCGTCCGTCGCGGTGACTCCCTTGAGGATCGCGCTGCTCGACGAGCCATACCACGGTTCACCGTTCCATACGGTGAGCAGTTTCTGGCTGAGATTCTGGCGGACGCTCATGTTCGGTTCCTCACCGTCGAGGTGACATCCTGAATGTACGACGCGGA
>JANYIJ010000107.1 GCA_025362095.1 Gemmatimonadota bacterium
AACCGCCCGCGATTGTTTGTGGTCCCAGGTCTGTAGTCATTCGACTTGCGTCTCAGTACGAGCAGGGCCGGCAGTGATGCCGGCCCTGCTTGCTTTTCATAGATCGGTTGATAACTACACACCCGCATTTTTGTGATCCACTGGCACCATTCAAGAACCTGAATCCAATGGATCTGCGCATATTCCGAATATCCACAGCGCTGATTTGTTCTCATGTATCACTTCATGCATACCTACTAACAGCGCGTTGCAAAATATCTTACGGCTATAAACCTCGTGTTATTTCTTGCATCAATATGCATGACTAGTTTTCCACTGGCTCAAGCGGTCCCAACGGAAGGATCTGTGCACACGCCGGCCAGATCCCATCCCGGATGGTGGTCAGTAGCCTACGCTTGGTGGCGCCGAACCAACGTCAGAATCGTATAGACAGCGACCGGCTCATCGGCCTGATTCCTGACCTCAACATCCCACGCAACCACCCCCTGGGGGATGCCGCCATCGGCTGTCTCTTTGGCAGTCTTCTGTTTGCAGGTCAACCGCACATGGATCGCGTCGCCGGGGTACACCGGCTTGGTGAACCGCAGCCCATCCATGCCGTAATTCGCCAGCACAGGCCCAAACGCGGGGTCCACGAAGAGTCCCGCGGCGGCAGAAACGATGAAGTATCCGTGCGCGACCCGCCGCTCGAAAATGCCCTTCTTGGCGTCCTCGTCGCTCATGTGGGCGTAGAACTTGTCGCCGCTCAACTCGGCGAACTTCACCACATCCGCCAGGGTGATCTCCCGTGTGCCTGTGATCAGCGTGTCGCCGATTTCGAGCTCGTCGAAATACTTCCGGAACGGGTGGACCCCGCCGGTCTTTGTGGCTGCTCCGGGCATGTATTCGTGCACGATCTCCGTGAGCGCCGTTGGCGATCCCTGGAGCGCGGTCCGCTGCATGTAGTGCAGAACGCCCCGAATGCCGCCGAGCTCTTCGCCGCCCCCGGCGCGTCCCGGGCCGCCGTGGACGAGGTTCGGCATAGGGGAGCCGTGGCCGGTGCTCTCCTTTGCGCTCGTACGATCGAGCACCACGATGCGGCCGTGATAGGGCGCGACGCCCAGCACGACCTGCCGCGCGACCCTCGGATCCGCCGTGAACAGCGAGCCACACAAGCTCCCGCGTCCCAGCTTCGCGAGCTCAATCGCGTCGTCCAGGGTGCTGTACGGCATCACGGTGTTCACCGGGCCGAACGCTTCGATGTCGTGCGGCTCGCTGGAGGTGAACGGCTCGTCGCAGGAGAGCAGCATGGGGCCGAAGAACGCGCCCTTCTCACGATCGGCGCCCACCACGTTGTAGTCGCCGCCGCCAAACACGAGTTCGGAGGCGCCACGGATCTTCGCGGCGTTCGCGCCAACGTCCCGAACCTGTGCGCGACTCGCGAGGGGCCCCATGCGGACCCCTTCGACCGCGGGATCGCCGATTGTGATGCCTCCCAGGCGCTTGGAAATCGCCGCAATGACGGCCTCTTCGGTGCCGGCCGGCACGATCGAGCGACGGATCGCAGTGCACTTCTGCCCGGCCTTCACGGTCATCTCGCGCACGACTTCCTTCACGAAGAGCTCGAATTCATCCGTGCCCGGAACGGCGTCAGGACCGAGGATCGAACAGTTCAGCGAGTCGGCCTCCATGTTGAAGCGCACGGCGTTCTCGAGAATCGCCGGGCTCTCCTTGAGCATGCGGCCGGTCGCAGCGGAGCCTGTGAATGCGACGGTGTCCTGCAGGCCCAGGTGCGAGAGGAGGTCTCCGGCGCTGCCGCAGATGAGCTGCAGCGCGCCCGCGGGGAGCAGCTTCGAATCGATCATCGCGCGCACCATCGCCTCGGTGAGATACGAGGTGACCGTCGCGGGCTTCACGATCGCGGGCACGCCAGCGAGCAGCGCGGGCGCGAGCTTCTCGAGCATTCCCCAGCAGGGAAAATTAAACGCGTTGATGTGAACAGCGACGCCCTCGAGCGGAACGCAGATGTGCCGCGCGACGAACGTGCCGCCCTTGGAGAGCGCCTCGGTCGGGCCGTCCACATAAAACGTTTCGTTGGGCAGATCGCGGCGGCCGCGGCTCGAGAACGAGAACAGCGTGCCGATTCCCCCTTCGATATCAATCCACGAATCGGTTCTCGTCGCGCCGGTTGCGGCGGAGAGCGCGTAGAACTCTTCTTTCCGATCCATCAGATACTTCGCGAGCGCCTTCAGCATGTACGCGCGCTCGTGGAACGTCATTTTCCTGAGCGCGGGCCCACCGACTGAACGCGCGTACGCGGCCATCGCGGCAAAGTCCAGTCCGCCGCTCGACGTGTCGCCAATCACTTCGCCGGTGACGGCGTTGACGAGTTCGGCCGCCTTCCCGGTGCCTGCGACCCATTCGCCCATCGCATAGTTCTGCAGCTTTCGTTGCAGCATCAGACACGCTCCAAAATCATCGCCATTCCCTGCCCCACGCCGATGCACATCGTGCATAAGGCATACCGCGTTCCGCATCGCTCTAGCTGCCGCACTGCAGTCAGCGCGAGTCGCGCGCCCGACATGCCGAGCGGGTGCCCGAGCGCGATCGCGCCGCCGTTCGGGTTCACGCGCGCGTCGTCGTCTGCGATTCCCAGTTCGCGAAGACATGCCAGCCCCTGCGCGGCGAATGCTTCATTGAGTTCGATCACATCCATTTGATCGATCGTGAGCCCGGCGAGCTTCAGCGCTTTTCGCGTCGACGGCACCGGTCCCATTCCCATAATTCTCGGCTCCACGCCTGCCGCTGCGCTCGCCACCACGCGCGCGATCGGGGTGAGCCCGAACCGTTTCGCTCCGTTCGCACTAGCGAGCAACATGGCGGCCGCGCCGTCGTTGAGACCGGAAGAATTTCCGGCGGTCACCGATCCCTTTCCATCGGTGCGGAACGCCGGCTTTAACTTCGCCAGCGCGTCAAGGGTGGTATCGGGACGGATGAACTCGTCCTGCTCCGCGCGGCGCGGATCGCCCTTCTTCTGCGCGATCTCCACCGGCGCGATCTCCGGTGCGAACCGGCCCGCGGAGCGCGCCGCCGCGGCCTTCTGCTGCGACCGCAGCGCGAACGCATCCTGATCGGCGCGAGTCACGTTGTACTGCTCAGCCACGTTCTCCGCGGTCTGTCCCATGGAGTCCGTGCCGTATTTCGCCTTGAGCGCCGGGTTTACAAATCGCCACCCGAGCGTCGTATCGAAGAACTCAAGATCGCGACCGAACGGTTTCGCAGATTTCGAGAAGACGTACGGCGCGCGCGTCATGCTCTCCACGCCGCCCGCAACATACAAATCGCCTTCACCCGTCTTGATTCCGCGCGCCGCGCTCGCGACTGCGCTGAGGCCCGAGGCACACAGACGGTTGATCGTCTCGCCGGGTACACTGGAAGGAAGCCCCGCGAGCAGCAGCGCCATTCGTGCGACGTTGCGATTGTCTTCGCCTGCCTGATTCGCGCAGCCGAGAAGCACGTCGGCGATCTCCGCCGCGGGCGCCTTTGGATTTCGAGCCATCAGCTCGCGAATCGCGTGCGCCGCGAGATCGTCGGCGCGAACCTCGCTCAGTGAGCCGCCGAGATTCCCGATCGGCGTGCGGATTCCATCGATGATGAATGCGTCAGTCACGGTAGTCACTCGCTGAGTTTCGCCCCGGTTGGCGCGACGTTTCGAAGCAATGGGCTTGGGCGATAGCGATCCTCGCCGTAATGCGCCTGAAGCGATTCGAGCCGGGCGAGCACCTCCCCCGCTCCGATTTCATCGCACCACGCGAGCAAGCCTTTCGGATAGTTCACGCCCTTCGTCATGGCAGTATCGATGTCTGCAGCGCTCGCGATGCGGAGATACAGCGCGTCGACGGCTTCATTGATGAGCATCGCGATCACCCGATCGAACAGCTGCTGGCCGAGTGCGCGATCCTCAGTTGGCCTGGGAATCTCCGCGCCGTCGCGATAGTCGTAGTAGCCGAGTTTCGTTTTTCGCCCGAGGCGGCCGCTTTCAACGAGGCGGCGCTGCGTAAGCGCCGGCTTGTAGCGGGGATCGAAGCACATTCCTTCGAACACCGAACTGCTCACGGCGTAGTTCACATCGTTGCCAATAAAATCCATGAGCTCGAACGGACCCATGCGGAAGCCGCCGATCTCGCGCATCGCCCAGTCAATCGTAGCGCAGTCGGCAAATCCTTCTTCGAGCATGCGCAGCGACTCGCCATAATACGGGCGCGCGATGCGGTTCACGATGAAGCCCGGCGTGTCCGTCGCGAGCACCGTGGTCTTGCCCCACGAATCGACGAGCGCGCGCGATTGCGCAGCGATCTCCGCGCTCGTCGAGAGCGAAGAAACCATCTCCACGAGCGGCATAACCGGCGCGGGATTGAAGAAGTGGATTCCCACCACGCGCTCGGGATTCACCGGCGCAGAGGCAATCGATGCCACCGAGAGCGACGATGTGTTCGTCGCGAGGATGGCAGTCGGCGCGACAACGGCGCCGAGCGACGCGAACAGTGTGCGCTTCACGGCGAGATCTTCGACCACAGCCTCGATCACGATGCCGCACTCTTTGTAGATCGAGAGGTCACGGGCGAGCAGCGCGTCCACGAATGTGATGCGCCCGAGCAGCGCATCGCGCGCCGCGGCTTCGAGCTTTCCCTTCTCGACGAGCCTCGCAAGCGACGCCGTCATCGCCTCGCGCGCCTTTGCAGACGCACCGGCCTTGGAATCGCTCAGCACCACGCGGTGCCCCGCGGCGGCCGCGACCTGCGCGATGCCTGCGCCCATCGCTCCCGCACCGACCACGCCGACAATCATCTTCGATTCACCAGTCACAAGTCACCCGTTGTCGCGGTAATTAGCGCCCCGTGAATGTCGGTTTGCGCTTCTCCAGAAACGCCTTCACGCCCTCGGCGTAGTCCGCGCTCTTCCCCGCTTCACGCTGCAGCTCTTCTTCGTACTCCAGCTGCGCCGCGAGATCGACTCCGAGCGAGCGATTGAATCCGCGCTTGATGAGTCCCAGCGCGCGCGTCGGCTGCGTGGCGAGATGCAGCGCCGTGGTGCGAGCCGCCAGCATCAGCTCGAGCGGATCGCATACTTTGTAGACGAGTCCCCACTCATGCGCCTGCTCCGCGCTGACCTTCTCGCAGAGCATCGTGAGCGCGGTGGCGCGCTGCAGCCCGACGAGGCGCGGCAGAATGAACGTGCCGCCGCTGTCTGGAATCACGCCGATCTTCGCGAACGACTGAATGAAGCTCGCGGCGTTGGACGCGAAGATGATGTCGCACGCGAACGCGAGATTCGCTCCTGCGCCTGCCGCCGTGCCGTTCACCGCGCAGACGACCGGCTTCTCGAGTGTGCGAATCGCGAGCACGATCGGATTCCATGTGGTGCGCACGAAATCGCCGAGATCGGGAAGCACGCCTTCCTTCGGCATCGCTTCGGCGAGGTCCTGGCCGGCGCAGAATGCGCGGCCTGCTCCCGTGAGCAATACCGCGCGCACGGAATCGTCGCCCGCCACACCGGTGAGGGCAGCCTGAAGCGCCGACGCCATCTCGCTGTTGAAGCTGTTCAAGACGTCGGGACGATTGAGCGTGATCGTCGCGACGCCGTCGGCGGTGCTGGTTAGAATGGAGTCGGTCGCCATCAGCGTTTTTGGGCTTCTGGTGGGTGAATCCGGACGAGCCCCAAAGATAGCGCACGAGTCGGCCATCATACACGAGCCACCAAGACCCGTTAACGACAAACCACTGCGGGCGTCTCCCGCAGGAGTTATCGTTTACTGGAAGAACGCCGTCCCCCAGCAAAGTGTCTACCACTATACGGTAGTCCGTCGCCCGGCCGGGCTGGGAGGCGAACTGTCCGGACGGATTTGGTGTCCAATCCACAACTCTCGCCCCCTCACATGATCCGCACTCGTCTCGACCGGCTGGACTCGGTCCGCCGCCGTCGCCGCTCCGGATTCACACTGATCGAAATCCTCGTGGTGATCGTGGTGATCGCGATTCTCGCCACGCTCGTCGCGCCGAATATTTTCCAGAACGTGGGCGCGGCCAAGAGCGCGACCGCCAAGAGCCAGATCGAAATGCTCGGCGCGGCACTCGACGCGTATCGACTCGATAACGGCGCCTATCCCACGACGCAGCAGGGACTCAATGCGCTCTGGGAAAAACCAACGATCGATCCGCCGGCAAACTGGCGCGCCCCGTATCTGCGAAAGGCGGTTCCCATGGATCCGTGGAACCGGCCGTACGTGTATGTGTTTCCCGGTGAACAGAATCCAATGGGCTACGACCTGATTTCATTCGGCGCCGACGGCCTGCCCGGCGGAGAGGGTGAAAACGCCGATATCCTGAGCTGGAAGTAGCCGGCGGCTTTCGCCGAGCTGCCCAAGCCATGCCGACCTTCGCGTACCAAGCCGTCAACGGCGCCGGCAAGCGGTTGCGGGGACTCGAGGACGCCGCCACGTCCGGCGCGTTGTCGCGCGCGCTCGAGGAACGCGGCTTGCTCGTTCTTGACGTGGCCGAGTCGAACGAGACGGCAGCAAGCGCGCGCGGATTCAAATTCGGGCGGCGGCGCGAGGTGCTCGAAGTCACTCGCGCGATGGCCGCGCTGCTGCCGGTGGGAATGCCGCTCGCGCAGGCGCTGAACGCGGCGTCGGGCGTGACGAGCGGCGAAGTGCGCGAAGCGCTGCGGCAGGTGCGGTCGCGGGTCGAGCGAGGGGAGACGCTTTCCTCAGCGCTCGCGGCGTATCCGCAGCTGTTTTCGCCGCTCTACGTCGGCCTCGTGCGCGCAGGCGAGCGCAGCGGCGATGTAGACAACGCATTCGCGCGGCTCTCCGATCAGCTCGAGCGCGACGAAGAGCTGCGCGGCCGGATCGTGTCTGCGGCGATCTATCCGCTGCTGCTCGCGGTCGCCGGAACCGTCGCCGTCACGGTGCTGCTCTTTTTCGTGCTGCCGAGGTTCGTCACGTTGCTCGCGGGCAGCGGCGCGAAACTGCCGGCGTCCACGCGCATGCTGCTGTCGGTCTCAACAGGGCTGCACCGTTTCTGGCCCATGCTGTTTCTCGTGCCGCTCGGATTCGCCGCGATCGGCGCCTGGGCGCGGAACACGGACGACGGACGGCGTGCGCTTTCAAACGCGCTGCTCGCGCTGCCGCTCGTGAAAACACTGCGGCAATACGCGCTGGCCGCGCGCTTCTCGCGCCTCGTCGGCGTTCTGCTGGGCGGCGGCGCCCCGCTGCTTACGGCGCTCGACGATACCATCGACTCGATCGGCGATCCCGTCGCGCGCGACGACGCCGAGCGTATTCGCACCCGCGTTCGGGAGGGCGTCTCTCTGCGCGCTGCGGTCGCCGAGAGCCCGGTCTATCCGGCGTTGCTCTCACAGCTGATCGGCGTGGGCGAGGACGCCGGCCAGCTGCGCACGTTCCTGCTGAAAGCGGCCGAGATTTTCGAAGAGCGCACGGAGCGCGCGACGCAGCGGCTCGCCGCGCTCGCGGAGCCGGCCATGATCGTGATGTTCGGCGCGATCGTCGCATTCGTCGCGCTCTCGCTGTTGCAGGCGATTTACGGCATCAACGCGAACTCGTTCAAATGATCGGTCCTCGCTCTTCGGGCCTCGGACTTCGGGCTTCGGTCTTCGGACTTCGGGCTTCAGCCGGGTTCACCCTGCTCGAGATGGCGATCGTGCTCGCCATCATGGCGGTGAGCGCGATCCTCGTCGCGCCCGCGCTTGCCCGCATGGGAGAGGGCAAGCCGCCGGCTGTCGGCGACGACGTGGTGAAACTGCTCAGCGACGCGCGAAAGATCGCAATTCAGCGGAACGAGACCGTCACACTGCGACTCGATCCCGCGTCGGGGCGATATCGCGCGGACACGGTCGGCGTTGGCGGGAGCGGCGAGCTCGGCGAAGGCGCGATGGCCCTCGGAGCCCAAGAGACGCTCGTGACGGATCAGGCGCGGCTCGTGTTCGTGTTCCATCCGACCGGCTCCGCGTTTGCCGATTCGGTCGTCGTACGCGGAGCGGGAAGCACCGCGCTCGTGTACGTCGATCCGTGGAGCGGGGTGGCGCATGCCTATGCGCGCTAGACGCGGAATTTCGCTGTTCGAGGCGGTCGCGTCGCTGGCGATCGTCGGCGTCGTGTCGGTCTCCGCGCTCTCTGCGATCGGCGGCGAGATGCGTACCGCGGCCAGGGCCCGCCGCGCGCTCGAAGTGGAAGCGCTGGCTACGTCGCGTCTCGACTTTCTCGTGTTGATGAACGACCAGCAGTTGCAAAATCTTCCGGATTCCGTCGCCAAAGGCACGTTCGACAAGCCGCTCGACGAGTACAAGTGGACTACGACCGCAGCGCCGGTCTCCACGCAAGCGGGGATCTACAACATTCTGGTTCAGGTCGACTGGAAAAGCGGATCGTACGCGCTGCACTCGTATGTGTATCGCAGGCCGCCGCTGGCTACGACGGGCCGAGGCGGACGATGAGCGCTCGCAAAGGCATGACGCTCATGGAACTCGTGGTCGCGCTCGTGATCACCGGGATGATGGCGTCGATCGGGGCCGCGACGTTCAGCTCGATCATCGATCATCGTCGCGTCATCGTGTCGTCGACCAGTGAACTCGAGCGCGCGAGCGCGCTGAGGGACCAAATCCGTACGTGGATGCTCTCTGCGTCGGTGCAGGTGACGACCGGAGGAGCGACGCGCGGGATCGCCCGTGGCTTCACTCAGATTGGCGGCGGAGCCAGCTTGGCGTTTAACACGGGCTCGTCACAGCAGTCCGGCAGCGCGATGAACGGAACCGGCATCACTGCGGCGGTCGCCGGCGGCGACGAGATCACGTTCATCACCACCGCGCCGAACCCGTCCAACGCGCCGAGCGTTCGCATGCGTTTGTTCATCGACGCGGATCCGAACACGCCCGAGAGCGGGCTCACGCTGGAGTACCAGCCCAGCACGGCGACGCCGCTGAAGCGCATCCAGTTGGAGCCGTCGATCGGCGTGCTGACGGTGGAGTTTCTCGACCAGCGCAGAAATCAGTGGGTGAAATCGACGCAGGCCGCCACGATTACGCCGATTGCGGTGCGGCTTTCGATGCAGCCCTACGACGGCGGACGGCTCCCTGCGATCCTGCAGGTGCCGCTGATTTTCCCGATCGGCACGCTCACGGTGGGACGATGAAACCGCGTCGCGGCGTCGCGCTGATCACCGCACTCTGGCTCGTGGTGGCGATCGCGATCGTCGCCCTGCAATTCAGCATCGACGCACGCGACCGGCGCTCACTCGGATTGAACGCGTCCGACCGCGGCATGCAGCGCGCGCTCGCGAGCGGCGCGCTGAAACTGGTTCAGGCGAAACTCGACTACGCGATCCGCATCTCGCAGCAGAACCGTGGAAACCAGATGCTCCGCTCATCGGATCCGTGGCTCGGCATCGACTCGCTGTACTCGGGCACATATCCAGTGGACAGCCAGCCCGTTTATGTGCAGGCGACCGATTTAGGCATGAAGCTGAACATCAATCAGCTGAGCGAAGACGAGCTCAAGACGTTCTTCGGATTCGTGCTCAACGACTACGTGCTGGCCGATCAGCTCGCGCAGTCGATCATGGATTGGACCGACGTCGACGAGATCGCGCGGCTTCACGGCGCGGAGAAGGACGACTACATGAAGGCCGGACTGCTCGCGCTCCCCGCGAACGGCCCGTTCCGCGACGTGGAAGATCTGCTCAACGTGAAAGGAATGACACCGGCGATTTACGCGGCGGTGTCGCCATATCTCACGACGCTCGGCGCCGGCCTGGTCAACCTCAATACAGCGCCGACCGCCGTGATGAAGGTGCTTCCCGGGATGACCGATCAGATGCTCACGACGATTCTCGGCCTGCGTTCGCAGGGGCAGCGGATCACGTCGATCGGCGAAGTCATGCAGGCGGCGAACCGCGGCCGCCCGCGCGCGCAGGGTGTACAACAGGCGCAGCAACAGCAGCAGTTCGCCACCCGCGCATCAATTCTTTCGAACGAAGTGCTCCTCACGATCGTGTCCCGCAAAGGGCCGCAATCGCAGCCGACGCGCGTGCAGGCGATCGTATCGCGCGCCAACGCCCAGGTCTCGATTTCATGGCAACAGTGGTGAGTACCTCTCTGAATTCCGGCGGCAAGCAGGTGACCTTGGGGCTCGCCCTCAGCGCCACCGAACTTTGCGTCGTCACGCGCGCCGGCTCGGGGGCTCGCGCAGGCGTGTGGCGCATGCCGCTGCAGCCGCTGAATGGAGACGGAACGGGATGGCCGGCGCTGACCTCCGCGCTGAACGAACTCTCTAGGACGCTCGGCGTGAACGGAGGCAAGCTCGAGATCGCGCTCATGCCGCCCCTCACCGAGATCCGGCGACTCGATCTTCCGCCGATGGGCGATCACGAGCTGCGCATGCTGCTCTCGAGAAATGCGTCGCGGTATTTCATCGGCGCGCGATCGGCGCAGCTGGTGGGAACCGCGATGGCGCCACAGCGCGCGTCGGGTCCGCAGGGCGCGGTGATGGCTGCCGCGGTGCCGCAGCGACTCGTGGCGGCGATACACACAGCGGCGCGCGACGCGGGCTGGTTTGTTGGCGCCGTCTCACCGGCGGAGGGCGCGTGGTGTTCAGCCGCAGCCGCGCTCTGGCCTTCACTCTCACGGCAAACTTCGCATCTGCTCGTGTGCAGCGAGGATCGCACGGAGTTGCTGCAGCTCGAACAAGGGCGCCTCTCCGGCGTGCGACGCTTTCGCGCGGGCGCGGCGGATGCCTCGCTGATCGTCGATGCGATCGGTCCCGCAGATGCGACACCGAAATCACCGGGGCTCGCGCGCGTCGTCGCAGTCGGTGCGATGACGCAGCGCAGGGAACTCACTCGTGCGCTGTCATCCGCGGGACTCACCGTGGGGTCGCCGCCCGGTGAATGGGCGGAGCGAGCCGAGACTTCGGATCAGCTCGCTGCGGAGTTCGCGGGCCCGCTTGCCGCGCCGCTTCTGCGCAGCGACGCGACGCTCGCCACGCGGCGCGAGCAGGCGCGCCGCATGATCACGCGAATGGCGACAGCGTCGGTCGCGCTCTTGTTTCTTGCGGCGCTCTTCACGCTCTGGGGCGCGAAACGTCAACTTCGAGCCATACAGGGTGACCGGGCGGCGATCCGTCCGCTCATCTCGGCCACGCTCGTTGGCCGCACGTCGGTCGAGACGGCGTTCCGGCAGCTCGCCGCGCTCGCCGCCACGCAGCGCACTGCGCCCAAGTGGTCGAACGTTCTCGCCACGCTGAGCGTGCGCCTCGACGAGCACTCGTACATCACGACGCTGCGTGCGCGTGATGACTCGGTCGTCGTCGATGGAATCGCGGTCAGCGCGGCTCGCGCATTTGACTCGATGTACCAGATGCCCGGGCTGGTGAACGTACGCGCGGCGGCGCCGGTGCGGCGCGAATCGCCCCAGGGTGGGCCTGCCCTCGAGCGTTTTACCATTGCCGCAGTCGTGAAGAAGGTGGCGCCATGAAGTTTTCGACCATGTCCGCCGCCGACCGCCGCGCGATGATCCTCGGCGCGGCCGTCGTCGTGCCCTCGCTCTTTTTCGTATTCGGCGTGAAACCGTACTTCGCCGCGCTCTCCGACGTTCGCCAGCAGATCAGCGTCGAGAGCGACGCCTACGCTCGCGAGCGCGCCGCGGTTTCCGCGGCGAAACGCAATCCGCTCATGCAGCACGTGGCAGACTCGGCAATGCAAGCGATGGCGCCGCGGCTTTTCGCGGGTCGCGACGACGTGATGGCGAGCGCCGAAGTGGCGACCTATCTCGGCGGGATCGCCCGCGCGCACCACGTGTGGCTTCAGGACGCGTCGACGCGCCCGGCCACGGCGCTCGACGGCGGCGTGCGCGCACTGCACGTGGAGATTCGCGGCGAGTCCGATCTGCGCGGAATTCTAGCGTTTGTTAAGTCCCTCGAGGGCGGCGACAAGCTGATTCGCGTGCAGCGACTCGACATCTCCGCGCAGCCCGGCCGCTCGGACGAACCCGGAGTGGAGACGCTCGCGCTCTCTGCGTCGATTGTCGCTTATGCCATTCCCGATCCCTCCTCGGGCGTCACTGCGATTCCGGCGAAATCCGCGACCCCCGCACAGAAGGAGGCCCCGTGAGCGATCGCGAATGGGCCTCGACAAACGGGGGCCGCGGGGCGATCGCCATGCTCGCGTTCTCATCCGTGTTGGCGATCTGGACGCTCGTGAACGCGATTCGCATTGCGCCGGTTCCGGAGATCGCAGCACCTGCGTTTGCGTCGGGGGCAGCGCTCGCCGCGCCAGGGCTTGGCGCCGCGGCAGACGTGGAAGCTGCGGTACAAGGCGGTTTGTTCGAAGCGACTCGCACTGCGCCTGTGCGAAATTATCGGGCGCCTGGCGAAGAGAGCGACGACGTCGCGCCCAAAGAAGCGCCGGTGCTCCCTGTGGTGCTGGGCACGGCGGTGTCTGATTCCGCGCACAGCTTTGCGACCGTACAGCTGGCCGAGAGCCGCACGACGATCATGCATGTTGGCGACAAGATCGGCGAATACACCATCTACTCCATCGAGCGCGGACGCGTCGTGTTCACGAACGCCGCCAAGAAGAAACTCGAGATTCCAGAGCTCAAGCCATGAAAATTATTTCCATGAGAGCCCTTCATCTAGCACTCCTCGTGGCCGCGTCCACGTCTCAAGCGGGCGCGCAACGCGGCGGACGGCGCCCGTTGCAGCAGACCGTTGCAGACACGACTCCGGCGACGAAGAAGATCGACACGAGCCTCGTGAGAAAAACACCGGACGGCTTCGTGCTCGATTTTCAGGAGCAGGAACTGCGCATCGTGCTCGAAGCGATCGCCGAGGCGGGCGGTTTGAACGTGACATTTGCGAATCTTCCAGCGATCAAGGTGACACTGCGCATGGGCCAGCGCGTCACCAAGGCCGAGGCGCTCGACATTTTGCGCGGCGTCGCGGAGATCAATGGCCTCAAGATGACCGAGGGGCCGTCACTCATTCGCATTGAGGGAACGCGCACGGTGTCGCAACAACAGATTCAACAGACGCAGGCGCAGCAGGCGCAGCTCAAGTTGTTCACGTACCGTTTGAAGCACGCGAGCGCGGTGACGCTGGCGCCGGTGCTGATGAGCCTGCTCACGGGTCAGGGCGGCACGGGCGCGGCGGTCAACAACAACGCGAACGCCTTTGGGCAGGGCGTGGTGGGCGTTCCCGGCGCGGGCGGCGCCGGCGGCGGCGCGGGCGGTGGTCGCGGCGGCGCGGCGGGCGGTGGACGCGGCGCTGTAGTTGCTGATGGTCGCGGCGGAGCGGCGACGCCGAATATCAACTTCAATATTCCGGCCGGCGGCGCCGGCAACGCGGCACAGGCAGGCATCGCTCAGGCACTGCAGCAGGCCTTCGGCGGGGGCGCTGCCCTCACGACTGCCGCATCACAAATGCGCATAGTCGCCGAAGAAGCAACGAACTCGCTGATCGTGCGCGCGACCGACGCAGACTGGTCACTCGTGCAGCAGGTTCTCGGCTCGGTTGATCTGCGCCCGCTGCAGGTGCTCATCGAAGTGAAAATCGTGCAGGTCCAGCGCACCCATGATCTGAGTCTCGGCATCGGCGGTACGCAGACGCGCAAAAATTCCACCGGCGGCACAGACACCACAATCTCGTTCCCATCGCAGGCCGGCGTGAACGACATCGTTGGTCTGCTCACCGGCGGCAACGGTTCTGTAAAGTACGCGGCCGCGATCAACGCGCTCCAGTCGCGCGGCGACGTGAAAGTGCTCTCGCTGCCGCTGATCATCGCGCAGAACAACAAGCAGGCGATTCTCAATGTGGGTCAGAACGTGCCGTTCGTGCAGGTTTCGCAGTCGGCGGCGATCGTGGGCACCGGACTCGTGCAAACGATTCAGTATCAGTCCGTCGGCACGACGCTCACTATCACGCCGATCATCAACCCCGACGGCTACGTGAACCTCAGTGTGAGCCAGACAGACGACAACGCGACGAACGACGTGCAGTTCAACGCGCCGATCATCAGCCAACGCCAGGCATCCACGCAGGTGTTTATCAAGGACGGCCAAACGACGGTCATCGGCGGCCTCACGGACAACACGACGAGCAACACGGTGACGGGAATTCCAATCCTGAGCCGGATCCCCTGGATCGGCGGAATTCTGTTCGGCAGCACCAAGAAGACCGTCACGGCCAACGAACTCTATCTGTTTCTCACCGCGCACGTCGTGTCGAGCGACGAGGACATCGACAAGCTTCGCGAGGCCACGAAGAACCAGAGCGAGCTGCTCGAGGACACGAACATCAACGCGCGCATTGTGCCCCGCGGCGACACGATTCAGGTGGGCGATCCAATCAAGAAGCCGGCGCCAGCGCCGAGGAAACCCGACTCCACCGCGACGAAGCGGCCGGACGCGCGCTGATGTCTGGAGTGAACCACCTGGCCGCGAATGGAAACGGCGAGCACGCCGAGCACGCGGCGTCGGAGCTGCTCAAAGTCGAGCGCCTCACGACAGCGCTGACAGCGGAGTGGCTCGAGCAGTACGCCGTGCTGCCACTGAAACTCGGCGACGGCGTCATCAAGGTCGGCACCTGGAGTGAGCGAGTCGATCCGCTTGCGCTGGACGACCTGCGGCTGACGTTCGACGCGCAGGTGACGCTCGAGCGCTACAGCGAACACGACCTGCGCAGCGCGATCCGTCGCGTGTATACGCCGGACGCCGTCACGGCGGAAGGACTGATCGCGGGACTGAGCAACGGCGAGTCGCGCGGCCAGAATGCCGATGAAATCCCGCTCGACGATTTGCTCCATCTCGCGAACGAAGCGCCGGTGGTGCGGCTCGTGAACCTGCTGTTGATAGAAGGACTGGAAGCGCGCGCCTCGGACGTACACCTCGAGGGATACGCCGACGGCCTGCGCGTGCGCTATCGCGTGGACGGCGTGCTGCAGGCCGCGCCTTCCCCGCCGCCGCATCTCACGGCGGCGATCATCAGCCGCATCAAGATCATGGCCGAGCTCGATATTGCCGAGCGCAGGCTGCCGCAGGACGGACGCATTCGCCTGCGACTGCAGAACCGTCAAGTGGACGTGCGCGTGTCGACTGTGCCGACGCTGCGCGGCGAGAGCGTGGTGCTGCGCTTGCTCGACAAGGAAAAGGGGCGCATCACGCTCACTGAGCTCGGCATGGCGGACGACACGCTCGAGCTGTTTCGCGAGGTGATCTCGCGCCCGCACGGCATTGTGCTCTCCACCGGTCCAACGGGCAGCGGCAAGACTACCACGCTCTACGCCGCGCTCGAGATGCTGCGCACTGGAAAAGAAAAGATTCTCACTGTTGAAGATCCCGTCGAGTACGAACTGCCCGGCGTGCCGCAGGTCCCGGTGAACGAAAAAGTCGGCGTCACGTTCGCGAGCGCACTGCGCGCGCTGCTTCGTCAGGATCCGGACGTGATTCTCGTCGGCGAAATCCGCGATCCTGAAACGGCGCAGATTGCGATTCAGGCCGCGCTCACGGGTCACCTCGTGTTGTCCACACTGCACACGAACGACGCGCCGACGGCGCTCACGCGTCTGCTCGATCTTGATGTCGCGGCGTATCTCGTCGCGAGCACCGTCGATGCCGTGCTGGCGCAGCGACTCGTGCGCGTGATCTGCGCGCACTGCAAGATCGAAACGAAACCCGACAAGGCCGCCGAGCGACGGCTCGATATTGCGGCGCTTGGCCTCACGACAATCTGGAAAGGCAAAGGCTGCGACCAGTGCCGCGACACAGGCTACCGCGGTCGCACCGGCGTGTATGAGCTGCTGGTGATGGACAACGAACTGCGCGTAGAGGTGCAGCAGCGCCGCGGGTCCGAAGAGCTCCGCGCGATGGCCATCAGAAAGGGGATGCGGACGCTCCAAGACGACGGCCTCCGCCTCGTACGCCTCGGCGTCACGACGCTTGATGAAGTATTGCGAGTCGCCCGCGCGTAGTTCCCAAAGGATTGATCCGCGGATATCGCCTTTATGAAATCCGCGAAATCCGCGATTAAGCAGTTGGGTTCCCCTCTCCCGCGCACATAGCCAGATTTGTCGCATGACCGACTGGCGCAAAATCGCCTACTACGCGCTCGTATCGCGCGCACTGGACGATGTCGAAGAGGAAACCAACCGGAACCGCACCACGGTCCCGAAAGAGCATCTCGTTCTCTATCAATTCTCGTCGCGTGGCCACGATGTGGCCCAGGCGATTCTCGGATCGTTCATCACCGAAAAACACGACGCGGCCGGCGCGTACTATCGCTCCCGGCCGCTGCTTATTTCGCTCGGCCTCCCACTCGAAGACGCGCTCGGAAGCCCGCTCGGTCGCAGCGGCGGCTTCAGCGACGGCCGCGATATCGGCGTCGTGTGTAACATGCCGAACACACAGGGCCCCTGCGTGCTGCCGATGTCCGGTGACGTTGGCTCGCAGTACACGCCGGCGGCGGGATGGGCGCAGTCGATTCTCTACCATCGCGATACCCTGATGGACGATTCGTACAAAGGGAGCATCGCGGTGGCGCTCGGCGGCGAAGGATCCGTTGCGACGAACGGCTTCTGGTCTTCGCTCACGATGGCGACGACGCTAAAACTGCCGATGCTTTTCTATATCGAAGACAACGGCCTCGGAATTTCCGTGAAGGGCGAGATGCAAACACCCGGGGCCGATATCTCGAGCAATCTCGCGAGCTTCGGCAATCTCCTCGTGCGCAACGGCGACGGCACGAATCCGGTCGAGAGCGAAAAGTTGCTCGCCGAAGTGGTGAAGCACGTGCGGAGCGGCGCGGGACCGGCGCTTGTCAGGCTCACTGTACCGCGCTTGTCGAGCCATAGCGGGCCCGACAACCAAAAAGGATATCGCACCGACGCCGAGATCGCCGCTGACCAAGCGCGCGATCCGATGCCCAAGCTTCGCGCGCATCTCGTGCCGGGAATTATTTCGGCAAAAGACTGGAGGACGCTCGAGGGCGAAGTCGCCCGCGATGTGGACGCCGCGCTGCAGGGCGCGCGCGCGCGGCCCGCACCCGTCGCGGACAAGATCAAGCGATTCGTTTTTTCGGAGCTGCCCGAGGATGGTGATGCCGCGACGATGGGCGGGCTCTCGCGGCAGGAGATCAAGTTGCTCGGCGGCACAGCGACGGCGTCAGACGAAGGCGAGATGCTGCGATTTGCAGACGCCGTGCGACGCACGCTTCGTTCCGAACTCGAGCGCAACCCGAAAGTCGTAGTATTCGGCGAAGACGTCGGCGTGAAGGGCGGTGTGCACCTCGTGACCGAAGGGCTGCAAAAGAAATTCGGACACCATCGCGTGTTCGACACGAGCCTATCCGAAGAAGGGATCATCGGCCGCGCGGTGGGGATGGCGATCGGAGGAATGATGCCGGTCGCGGAAATTCAATTCAGGAAATACGCAGACCCCGCGACCGAACAGCTCAACAACTGCGGCACACTGCGTTGGCGCACTGCGAACCGTTTCGCGGCACCGATCGTGGTTCGCATGCCGGGCGGATTCGGAAAAGATGTGGGCGACCCATGGCACTCGC
>JANYIJ010000118.1 GCA_025362095.1 Gemmatimonadota bacterium
GTCCTGATCTGTTCCCTTTGGCGGATTTGGCGACATCCACTCGACGTGCAGCTGCACATCGCCGTACGAATCACGTGTCTGTATGCCGCCCGTTCCGGCCAAGACTTCCATCGCGCCGCCGGGAATCAGTTTCCACTTTGCGGGTCCGCCCTTCCCGTCCTCCCATTTGGCGAGGCTCGAGCCGTCGAACAGCACGATCGCATCTGACGGCGGCGGCACCGGAAGCGCTGCAGCGCCCGGCGCGACGATGGGCGCCACCGGCCGTTCACGCGAATGCTGCGGCCAGTCGCTCATGCCCTGCTGGGCGATCGCCGCGGACGAACAGAGCACACTCGCGATCACCACGACGCTGATTTTCATCGCAGGCTCCAAGGTTTGTGCGCGACAACCTACAACTTGCTACAACACGATGTTGAGCAGGCGCTTGGGAACGAAGATCACTTTCTTCGGCGTGCCCGTCACGAACTTCGCGATGCCCGCGTCCGCCATCGCGGCCGCGAGCACGTCAGCCTCGACGGCGTCGGGAGCAACGACGACCGTCCCGCGTGTCTTGCCGCCGACCTGCACGGCGATCGTCACGGTGTCCTGCGTCGCCAGCGCGGCATCGAATGCAGGCCAGCCGGAATCGAACACGCTCTTCGTGTGCCCGAGCTGCTCCCAGAGTTCTTCGGCGATGTGCGGCGCGAACGGCGACACGAGCTGCACCAGCGGCTCGACCTCCGCGCGGTGCGCCTTGCGCTCGCCGCGGCGCGCGGTGTTGAGATATTTCATCATCTCTGCGATCGCCGTGTTGTACGAGAGCTTCGGAATATCGTCGCCAACTTTCCTGATCGTCCGGTGCAGTTCGCGCATCACCTCGCGATCGGGCTCGCCGGTGGTGTGCGAATCGCGCGCTGAAATCCAGAGACGCGTCAGAAAACTCTTCACGCCGCTGATTCCGGCGTCGCGGAAATCGCCGCCCTCTTCGAACGGCCCGAGGAACATCAGGTACGTGCGGAAAGTGTCGGCGCCCCAGCCGTCGAAATAGTCGTCGGGATTCACAACATTTCCTTTCGACTTCGACATCTTCGCGCCGTCGCGGATGATCATGCCGTGCGCGCGGAATTTCGTAAACGGCTCCTCGAAATCCACATATCCTGAATCGTGCAGCACCATCGTGAGAAACCGCGAGTACAGCAGGTGCAGCACGGCATGCTCGTTTCCGCCGATGTACGAATTCACCGGCAGCCACTTCTTCGTGATCGTCTTGTCGAACGCGACATCGTCGAGCCCGGCACTCGGATAACGAAGGAAATACCAGCCGCTGTCGAGGAACGTGTCGCTCACGTCGGTCTCGCGACGAGCCTGCTTCCCGCACTTCGGGCACGGCACTCGATACCACTCTTCGTGGCGCGCCAGTGGTGAGACGCCAGAATCGTCCGGCTTGAAATCCGGAATGTTCGGGAGCAGCACCGGCAGATCTTTCTCCGGCACCGGCACCGTGCCGCACGCGTCGCAATAAATCACGGGGATCGGCGGTCCCCAGTATCGCTGGCGCGAGATACACCAGTCGTGGAGCCGGTAGTTCACCACGCCCTTCGCGGCGTGCTTCGACTCGAGCCAGTCCGTAACCATGCGCTTCGCGTCGCGCACCGGAACGCCGTTGAACTTCTCGCTGTTGCACAGCACGCCGTCGGCGTCGTCGACATATGCTTCGCGAAGCGGAGTACGTGCATTGTCGCCCGCACCCACAACGACCCGCTCGATCGGGAGTCCGAACTTGGTCGCGAATTCGAAATCGCGCTCGTCGTGTCCGGGCACCGCCATGATCGCGCCGGTGCCGTAGTCCATGAGCACGTAGTCCGAAGTCCACACCGGCATCATCTCGCCGGTGGCGGGGTTCACCGCGTACGATCCCGTGAAGACTCCAGTTTTCACTTTGTTCGTTTTGCGCGCGATCACATCCTGCCGCGCTGCCGCGGCGCGATACGCTTCCACCGCGTCGCGCTGCTCGAACGACGTGATCGCGCCAAGCAGCGGATGCTCGGGCGCCACCACCACGTACGTCGCGCCGTAAATGGTGTCAGGGCGCGTCGTGAACACGCGGATCTCGTTCGTGCCGCTCCCGATTTCGGCCGTCACGTGCACAGCGGCGCTCCCCGCGTCTTCCAGCGGGTTCAGCACCTTGAACCGCACTTCAGCGCCCTCGCTCTTTCCGATCCACGCGCGCTGCGCGGTGAGCGTCGTGTGCGACCAGTCGAGCGTGTCGAGATTCGCGAGCAGGCGCTCGGAGTAATCAGTGATGCGGAAGAACCACTGCTCCAGCAACCGCTGCTCGACGAGTGCACCGCAGCGTTCGCAGCGCCCGCCTTCCACCTGCTCGTTGGCGAGCACGGTCTTGTCGTTCGGGCACCAGTTCACCGCGGCCTTCTTCTTGAACGCGAGTCCTTTCTCGAGAAGCTTGAGGAAGACCCACTGCGTCCACTTGTAGTACGACGGGTGCGTGGTATCGACCGAGCGCGACCAGTCCACCATCAGCCCGGCGCGCTCCAGCTGGCGGGTGAAGTTCGCGATGTTCGCCGGAATCAGCGCCGTCGGATGCACGCCAAGCTTCAGCGCGTGGTTCTCCGAGTGAATCCCGAACGCGTCGAATCCGATCGGCTCGAAGACGTCCAATCCTTGTAGCCGCTGGAACCGCGCGTAGATATCATTCCCAGTGAAGGCGAACAGATTGCCCACGTGCAGCCCCTCCGCGGAGGGGTACGGGAACATCATCAGCGCATAAAACGGGCGACGGGCGCCGGCGATATCGGTGCGATTGGCTGCGCGTTCCGCCCACCGTTCGCGCCATTTGCGCTCGACGACGCTAGGATCGTAGCCGGCAGGCTCGAAACCCTCCGACGGGTCCGGAGTGTCTTCCGGTAGGGGATCAGTCATCTATGAATTTTCGGCGGGGATGGGGCAGACGATTCAGAGCAATCTAGCCGCGACGGCGGGACGAACAAGCGCACAGCGCCTCGCCGAGATGGGCGAGCTGCGCTCGCACGTCATCGACCGCATCACGACGTGGCTCGCGGTCATCTCGGCGGTGGGATTCGTCGCCTTGCTCATCGCCGGCCGCGCGTCGCTCGCGCGCATTGTCGCCGGCGGCGACAGCTGGCTCCTCCTCGGCCTCGCGCTCGTGCTCGTGGTGCTTTCGAGCGCAGTCATCATCAGCTTCATCGTCTCGCCCGCGATAGGCAACCAGATGCGCGATCTCGCCGAGGTCGCCGAGGCAGTGGCGGCCGGCAATCTGACCAAGTCGCCGGACGCGGCGCGACATGGCGGCCAGGTCGGGCGCCTCGGACGCGCGATGGTCGCGATGACGTACGAACTTCGCGATCTCTCGGCGCTGCTCACATCGACGTCGACCGAAACTTCCAGCCTTTCGACGGAAATCACGCACGGCACCGAGCACATGGCGCAGGCCGCTTCGGGAATCGCCGACACGGCGGCGCAGCTGAGCGAACAGGCACAGGGAATGGCGGGCTCGATCCAGCACCTAACGGCCGAAGCTGCGCGGCTGAACGATCACGCGCGCACCGTAACCGCGGGCGCGCAGGAAGGAATCGCGCGCAATGCAGCCTTGCGCGCGCTGGCCACGGAGAATCACGCGCGCCTCGATGAGAGCACGCGGCGTCTCGAACAGCTCGCGAACGACGTTCGCGAGAGCGCGGGCGCGACCGAGTCGCTTGCGCGCGCCACCGATCAGGTGCGGCAGTTCGTCACGCTGGTGCAGAAGATCGCGCGGCAGTCGAAACTGCTCGCGCTCAACGCGGCAATGGAGGCGGCACGCGCTGGCGAGCAGGGCGAGGGGTTCGCCGTGGTTGCGAACGAAGTGCGGCGGCTGGCGGCAACAGCCGCCGAGGCCGCCGAGCGCACCGACGCGCTCATGAAGGACGTGCTCGTGAACATGGAAGCCGCGCGCGACTCGAGCGCGCGGGCGCTGGCCGCCGTGGAGAGTGTGCACACGGCCACGGAGCACGGCCGGGCGAGCTTCACCGAGGTAGAAGCGGGAGTGGAGGAGGCAGAGTCGTTCACGACTGCGATCGCGGAATCGGCGAGTGCGGGCAGCGCGCTCGCGGGCGAGATCACGCAGCGGCTCGATTCGCTCACGGAGGGCACACGCGCATTCGCGAACGCGATGCAGGACGTGGCCGCCGCCAGCGAGGAGCAGAGTGCGAGCACCGAACAAATTGCGGCCGCCGCCGCGCAGCTCACTCTCGCCGCTGAACGCGTCGCGAAGGCCTCGCGTCAATTCAGGGTATGAGCGACCAGCCCCAGGAAACTTTCGACGCAAAACTTCGCGACGCGTTCGAACCCGCGTACGTGCTGGAGCGTGAGCTGACGGGCGGCGGGATGTCGCGCGTGTTTCTCGCGACCGAGCGCTCGCTGAATCGCAAAGTCGTGATCAAAGTGCTGCCGCCGGAGCTGGCTGCTGGCGTGAATCGCGAGCGGTTCCGGCGTGAGATCCAGCTCGCCGCGCAGCTGCAGCATCCGCACATCGTGCCGCTGTACGCGGCGGGCGAGCATGGCGACCTGCTGTACTACACGATGCCGTTCATCGAGGGCGAATCGCTGAAACACGCGATCCACGAGCACGGTCCGAAGAAGCCGTTCATGCTGCGGGAAGTGGTGCGAATTCTGCACGACGTGGCCGACGCGCTCGCGTATGCACACGCGCGCGGCGTGATCCATCGCGACATCAAGCCCGGCAACGTGCTGCGCAGCGGCACGCACGCCGTGGTCACGGATTTCGGCGTGGCGAAAGCCATCTCGGCTGCGATGCCGGCGGTGGGCATGACGACGAGCGGGATGGCGATCGGCACGCCCGCATACATGGCGCCTGAGCAGCTGGCGGGTGATCCGGCCGCCGATCACCGCATTGATATCTACGCGGTGGGATTGCTCGCGTACGAGCTGCTGACCGGAGTGGCGCCGTTCAGTGAGACGTCGCCGCAGGCCACGCTCGCCGCGCAGATGACGCGCGAGCCGGAAGCGGTGAGCCGCAAGCGGCCCGATGTGCCTGCGTCGCTGGCGGCGCTCGTGATGAAGTGTCTTGCGAAGCAGCCCGAGCAACGTCCGCAAACGGCGCAGGAGCTCGTGGTGGAGCTCGATGCGATGGCGATTGGAAGCGGCGATTTCGTTCCGGCGAGGGTTCCGAATCGGCGCTGGGGCGCGCTGCTGGGCGCGCTTGCGCTCGCCGCGGTGGCGATCTTGATCGTCCGCAGGAACTTTGCGGTCGAGGAAGCCGGCAAGCACCCGGTCATCGCCGATCCGAAAGCACCGGTCACGACACAGCCGCTCGCACCCACGCCGTCGCTCACGCGCGCCGACTCGCTTTCGATCGCCGACGCGGTGGAGAAGCGCATGGCAAATAGGGCCGCGAAAACGCAGCCGGCTGTGAAGATCGACAGCGCGACACTCGCAGCGATTCGTGCGGACGTGGAGAAAGTCGTGCTCGATTCACTGCAAAAGATGAGGCCGCCGGAACCGCCGCCGAGTTCGGGCTCGCAGGGCTCGCAGGGCTCGCAGGGACGCGGGCGTTTTCCCGGCTTACGCGGCGCGGATTTTTCGGGCATGACGCGCGAGCACATCGACTCGATCGTCCGGTCTGCGCGCACGATGTCGAACCTCGTGAATCCGATGACGACGCGACATGTG
>JANYIJ010000110.1 GCA_025362095.1 Gemmatimonadota bacterium
ACGGTCGCATGACCGCGGCGCGCATTCTCGTGGTGGACGACGATTCGAGCGTGCTCGAGTCGATCTCCGGCGTGCTGCGCGACACGGGCTTCGAGGTCACGTCGGCCACGGGTCGCGACACGATGCTCACCTGCCTGCACAAGACGCTGCCGGATCTGCTGCTGCTCGACGTGATCATGCCCGGCACCGACGGTGTGCAGCTGCTGCAGGAACTGAAAGCCGACGCGCGCTGGCGCGACATTCCGGTGCTGATGGTCTCGTCGCTCTCGCCCGACGAGATGACGGAAAAGACGTTCGGACTCGGCGCAGCGGATTTCATTCGCAAACCGTTCCGTCCGCGCGAGCTGATCGCGCGCGTGCAGGCCCAGCTGCGCATGCGGCGCGAACTCGCGAGCGCGCAAGTCGCGCTGAAAACCGCCGAAGAGGAACTGCTGCGCGCGCGCGAGGACGCCGAGAGCCGCCGCAAGGTGGTCGACATCCTTCACGAAGTCACCGGCGATCTCTCGAGCGACGAGATCTATCACATCCTCGCGAGGCGCGTTGCGCGCGCGCTGAGTTTGTCGCGCTGCTCGGTGATTCTCGCGAAGCCCGGTGACAAGGTCGGCATCGTTGCGACGGCGTTCGACAATCCGGCGCTGCGCAATTTCGAAATTCATCTGGACCGTTATCCCGAGATCCGCAGCGCGCTCGAGCACGGGCATCCCGTGCTCGTCGAAGATCTGCAGAGCAACCCGCTCTACGCCGACATTCGAAAGGAGTGGCAGGCGAACGGCACGCTCGTGCCGGTGCGGTCGGTCATCGCGCTGCCGTTCACGCTCGGCAAGACGCAGGCGGGCGTGTTCTTCCTGCGGCGCATGGCGAACGAGCCGCCGCTGACGAACGAAGATGTCGAGTTTGCGGACGCGGTCATCAAGGCCGCGGTCGCGGCGATCCACCGCGCGCAGTTGATAGAGACGACCAAGGCCGACAACGCGCGCCTCGAAGTGCTGGCGCATACGGACCCGCTCACGCAGGTTCTGAATCGCCGCGCGCTGACGGTTCGCCTGAGTTCCGAGATGGAGCGCGCAAAACGTTATGATTCGGTGATTACGCTGCTGATGCTCGATCTCGATCACTTCAAGGGGATCAACGACACGTCGGGACACCTCGTGGGTGACGACGTGCTGAGAGAAGTGGCGGCGCTGCTGCAGGAATCGATTCGAAGTGTCGATATCGTCGCGCGCTACGGAGGAGAGGAATTCGTGGTGGTGCTGCCCGAGACCGGCCAAGTGGGAGCGGTCAAGTTCGCCGAACGCACGCGCGAACGAGTGGAGCGCACGGCGTTCACGCCGGCGCACGGCGGCGTGCGGCTTACGGCGAGCATCGGTGTCGCGAGCTATCCCGCGCCGGATGTGGCGGGCGTTGACGACCTCTTTGCCCGTGCGGACGAGGCGCTCTATCGCGCCAAGGCGGCAGGGCGCAACAAGGTGTGCACCTGAAACAACCATCAGGAAACCACGAGCAAACCATGAGCAAACCATGAGCACTCGCTGCCCGACCTGCGGCACGGTTTACGCTGATGACGCCAAGTTCTGCACGAAGGACGGCGGACGACTGATCGCGTTCGAGCCCGGCTCGCCGCGCCAGACCTCGCCGCGGCAGAACACGCCCGAGATCGCGATGAAGAAGGTCGTGAACCACGCGAATCTCGCGGGGCAGGTGCTCGACGGGCGGTATGCAATCGTGAAGAAGGTCGGCGAGGGCGGCATGTCGTACGTGTACCTCGCGCACGATGTCTCGAACAACGACCGCTACGCGATCAAGATTCTCTCGCCGAATCTTTCGAAGGACGAGAACGCGATGGCGCGGCTGCGCCGCGAGGCGGCGCTGGGGATTCGCCTCGCGCATCCGAACGTGTGCCATATCGTGCGGATGGGCGAGACGGAAGACGGGCTGGTGTACGTGGTGATGCCGTTTGTGGAAGGCGAGATTCTCGCCGACCGCAACAATCGCATGGGCATCATCCCGATTCCGATGACTGTGCAGTTCATCTCGGAAATCGCGGCGGGGCTGCACATCGCGCACGAGCTGAAAATTATTCATCGCGATTTGAAGCCCGAAAACATCATGGTGTGCAAGCGCGCCGACGGCACCGAGTACGCGGTGGTGATGGACTTTGGTCTCGCCAAGGAGCGCAAAGCGGGCGGCGAGCTCGAGAAGCTCACTGCCACCGGAATCATTCTCGGCACTCCGGAGTTCATGAGCCCCGAGCAGCTGCGCGGAAAGCCGCTTGATGCGCGCACGGATGTGTATTCGCTCACGCTGATGACGTATGAGATGCTCACGGGAAAACTCCCGTTCGAAGGGCGCACGCAGCAGGAGATGATGATCGCGCGGCTGCGCAACGACCCGATTCCGCTGCGGCAGCGGCGCACCGGAATGGATTTCTCCGAGGCGATGGAGCACGTGCTGCTCAAGGGCATGGCGCGCAACGCGGACGACCGGTATCCGTCGACGCCGGAATTCGCGGAAGCGCTGCGCGGATCGGTCGGCGGGACTTCCTTGCCGCAGCAGGGCGGTGGGGTGCTGGGCAAACTCTTCGGGCGGTAA
>JANYIJ010000142.1 GCA_025362095.1 Gemmatimonadota bacterium
AAACCCGCCGCATTTCTCCGCGGCTTCCGCGCCGTCTATCTCGCGATTCCGATCAACCTGATCATCCTCGGCTGGGTCACACGCGCGATGATCAAAATCCTGACCATCTCACTGGGACTGCGCGACGTCTCGATCGCAGGAATGACCGTGAGCGGCGAAGTCGTCGCGGTGGGCATTTGTTTTTTGATCACGGTCGCGTACGCAGTGGCCGCAGGAATGTGGGCGGTGCTCTGGACCGATCTCGTGCAGTTCGTGATCAAGATGAGCGCGGTGATCATCCTCGCGGTGTACGCCGTGCGCGCCGTCGGCGGGATCGACGTGATGAAGGTGAAACTCGCCGAGCATTTCGGAAGCGAGAAGGCCGCGTTGTCTGTGTTGCCGGTGAGCGTCGGTCCGCTCGGCTTGCACGCGTACGCCTGGATGCCGCTGCTCACGCTCGGCGTATACCTCAGCGTACAGTGGTGGGCCGCGTGGTACCCCGGCGCAGAACCCGGTGGCGGCGGATACATCGCGCAGCGAATTTTTTCTGCGAAGACCGAACGCGACGGCGTGCTCGCCACCCTGTTCTTCAATATTGCGCACTACGCGCTGCGCCCGTGGCCATGGATCGTGACCGGACTGGCGACGGTGATTCTGTATCCGAACCTGCAAGACAAAGAGGCCGGATACGTGCAGGCTTTCGTGGATCTCCTGCCCACGCCATGGAGAGGATTCATGCTCGCCGGATTTGCCGCGGCGTACATGAGCACGGTGGGAACGCATCTCAACTGGGGCGCGTCGTATCTCGTGAACGATGTGTACAAACGTTTCCTGAAAACGGACGCGACGCAAAAGCACTACGTCGCGGTGAGTCGCGTGACGACGGTGCTGCTCTTCCTCGCCTCGATCGCCGTGACGAGCCAGCTCTCGAGCGTGGAGAAGGCGTGGGAGCTCCTGCTCGCGCTCGGCGCCGGCACCGGACTCGTTCTCATTCTTCGCTGGTACTGGTGGCGCATCAATGCGTGGAGCGAAATCTCGGCGATGACGGCGAGCTTCGTGGTAAGCGTGCTGAGTTTTATTTACATCAAGCCGCGCTTCGCGCCCGATGATCCGAACGCGACCGCGACGATCATGCTGCTCACCGTGGTGATCAGCACGGTCGTATGGGTGACGGTGACTTTCATGACGAAGCCGGAACCCGATGAAAAGCTCGACTCGTTTTATTTGCGCGTTCGCCCGGGCGGAGTCGGCTGGGCGGCCGTCTCGCGCCGGCTCGGATTCGGCGTGGAGTCAACGCCGGGCGGCGCGCTCGCATGGACGAACTGGATCGCCGGAATCATTGCGGTCTACGCGACGCTGTTCGGGATCGGAAAGATCATCTTCGGTTACACCGGCACGGGACTCACGATGCTCGCCGTGGCGGCCGCGAGTTTCTATTGGATCTCGCGGTCGTTCAGGGACGAACAACCACCGGCGCCGTCCGCTGCGACGCGCCCTCAGGGGCCACAATCACCGAAAACTCCATGGTCTGCCGCGGCTGCACCGTGATGCCAACGCTCGTCGCACCCGAGCGCGTGAAGGTGCTGCCGGTCCAGCCGAGCACGATTGTTTCGGCGCGAAGCTCGGGTGACGAGACGCGGAGTTTGTAATCGCCCCACACCGGGTTTTGCAGCGTGATCGTCGCGGTGCACTCGCTGTCGTCCTGTTTGCCTGATCCGAATCCCGCGCAGTCCACGCGTCCTTCCGCGCCAGGCATCGGCGTGATCGACGTGTCGCGCCTCGATGCGGTATGCACGCGACGTCCGTCTGGCGCGATCAGCTCGAGATCGACCGCAGCGACCGCTACGGTCAGCACACCGGGGCCGAGCCGGTCGGTCTGAACGATGACTTGTTTCGGTCGAGCCTGCGGCTTGGTGAGCCCCTTCCACGCCAGCGCCGCGCTGCCGATGAGAACGCCGAACGAGAGCACGATTCGGAGCCCGGCTCCAGCGCGCCGAAGCAGCCGTTTTTGTTGAGTTTCGATTTCCATTGGTGTATTATTACGCCGTGGTTCGAACAACCGCTCGCTAAAGTTGCACTAAGGAGGAATTCTTTATGAGCACGCTCAACCAGCCCGAAGTCCTGCTGGCGATGACACCCGCAGCGGCTGTCGAGGTTAAGAAGTTCATGGTCGCCGAGAACGTCGCGGCGGATGTTGGTGGTTTGCGCGTTTCGGTCCAGCCCGGCGGCTGCTCCGGTTTCAAGTACAGCCTCTTGATTGAAGACAAGCCGGCGGAAGACGACACGATCGTCGCGCAGGACGGATTCAACGTGTTCGTCGATCCGTTCTCGATGCAGTATCTCGGCGGCATGACCGTCGACTACGTGACGTCGATGCAGGGCTCCGGCTTTACGTTCAAGAATCCGAATGCGACCGGCGGCTGTGGTTGCGGTAGTTCGTTCTCCGCGTAGATCGAATTGCCGGCGAGCGGGTTTGGCGCCGTAGACTTCGCAGTCCTCGTCGCGTATCTCGCCGGCACCACAGCTCTCGGTGTCTGGCTCGGAAGAAACCAGAAAGACGCCCAAAAGTATTTCGTAGCTGACCGCTCACTGCCATGGTGGGCGGTCATGTTTTCTATAGTGGCCTCGGAGACGAGCGCACTCACGTTCATCTCGATTCCCGGGCTCGCGTACACGGGGAATCTCGGATTTCTCCAGGTGGCCGCCGGCTACATCATCGGCAGGATCGTCGTCGCGCGCGTGCTGCTGCCGCGCTATTTCGACGGCAAGCTCGTAACGGCGTACACGCTGCTCGAGACGCGATTCGGACCCGAGACGCGTCGCTTCGCGTCGATCGTGTTCATGGTGACGCGGGCGATGGCCGATTCCGTGCGCGTGTTCGCCACGGCGATTCCGATCGCGCTGATCATCGGCCCCGTTGTGCCGCGCGAGTATCTGATGCCCGCCGCGATCCTGGTGCTCGGCGCGCTCACGATTTTCTATACCTGGCGCGGCGGCATGCGAGCGGTGGTGTGGACGGAACTGCTCCAGGCCGCCATTTACGTGACCGGAGGGATCTGCGCCGTGGTGATCCTCGGACACGCGGTCGACGGCGGCTGGAGCCGGATTCTCTCTTCCGCGGGCGCTGCCGGAAAACTGAAGGCCGTGAGTTTCTATACGGGATTCGACCAGCCGCATACGATCTTCGCCGGCCTGCTGGGCGGCGCATTTCTCGCGATGGCATCGCATGGCACCGACCAACTGATCGTGCAGCGGCTGCTCTCGGCGCGTTCGCTCAAGGATGCGCAACGCGCGATCATCGGCAGCGGGATCGCGGTGTTCGTGCAGTTCTCTCTCTTTCTCACCGTGGGACTCGGACTCTGGTCGCTGTATGCCGGACGTGATTTCGGCACGCCCGACGCGATTTTCCCAACATTCATTCTCGAGCACATGCCGCACGGGCTGCTCGGGTTGATCGTCGCCGCGATCGTCGCGGCAACAATGTCCACGCATTCGGGCGCGATCAACTCGCTCGCCGCCGCGACGACGATGGATATCTGGGTGCCGCTCACCAAGCGCGGAGCGAACGATCCGGCGACGTTCCGCGCCGGACGGATGTTCGCGCTCGCGTGGGGCGTCGTGCTCACGGGCGGGGCCCTCCTCTACCCCGAGAGCCGCACTCCCGTGGTGGTCGTCGCGCTCTCGATTGCATCGTTCACGTACGGCGCGCTGCTCGGCGCGTTTCTGCTCGGCATTTACAACGCCCGCGCGAAACAGTTCGACGCCATTCTTGCGATGTCGGTGGGCATCATCGTGATGGCGGTGGTGGTGTTCTCCCCATCAATCAAGATCGCGTGGCCGTGGTACGTGCTGATCGGCACCACGATCACGCTGCTCGCGGGAAGCCTCTCCGCGTTGCGAAAGAGCACGTAGCCACTTTCTTTTCTTCGCATATGACACACATCGTGGTTGGCGTTGACGGCGGCGCATCGAAGACTCGCGTGATTGTGGCGGACGCGTCCGGCGCGGAGCTCGCAACCGTGACGGGGCTGGCCAGCGCGGTGCGGCCCGGCGAAGCGGCGCACTCGGCGGAAGTGATCGCCAAGCTCGTGGGGGAGGCGCTTGCGGCGTGCGAGATGGACCAGGAGATGCCGTCCGCGCTGTGCATCGGCATCGCCGGTGTTGGCCGCGACGCCGAGTACTCCGCGTTCGAAGACGCGATGTCGAAGAAAAACATCGCCGACGAACTCGTCGTGCTGCCTGACGCGGTGATCGCGCTCAACGATGCGTTTCACGAAGAAGCGGGGATTGTTTTGATTGCCGGCACAGGCTCGATGGCATACGGCCGCGGGCCGAGCCAGAAGATGGCGCGCTGTGGCGGCTGGGGTCCCATTTGTGGCGACGAAGGAAGCGGCGCCTGGATTGGGCGCCGGGCGCTGAGTGTGATCACGGGTTCCGCCGATGGACGCGAGCCGGAGACGGGATTGCTCGCGGCAATTCTCGCGCATCTCGAGCTCGAGAGTCCTGATGAACTGATTTCGTGGGCGGCCGGCGCGACGCCGCGCGACTTCGCGCTGCTGGCGACGCCGGTAATGGCCGTCGCCGCAACCGGTGATCTGCGCGCGAACTCACTCTGCACGCTCGCGACTGAAGAACTGGTGATTCACGTGCGCACGCTCGCGCGGCAACTGTTCACCGATGAGCGCGCTGCCGTTCCGGTCGCGCTCGCGGGAGGAATGTTCGGTCGCGGGAGCTGGCTGCGGAAGCTCGTGGAAATGCGGCTTAAAAGCGCGGTCCCCGGCATGATGCTCCACGCCGAAGATGTCGTGCCTGCGCGCGGTGCCGTACGCACCGCGCTGGGTCTGCTCGCGCGCGCCTAGGTTCTTTCGGACTTCGGACTGCGGACTTCGGCTTTCGGCCGGCTACGGTTCCGGCACCACGGGCAGCGTGTACACTTTCTTCAGCGCTTCCTGATACTCGCCGAAGAGCGCGTGGATCCCCTCGAATTCTTTTTTGACCGCCGCGCGATAGTCGGCGTGGGTCGCGAAATCGAATAGCAGCGATGCCATCGCCTGGGCGTCGATCACGAAGCCGTTGTGTCCGACTTCGGAATAAGTGTCCGCGAGCATCTCATATGTGTGGTTCGCGTTGGTCGAGGTCTGCGCGCTGAAGCCGAGACCGGGAATCGCGCTCGCGACCGTGCCGGTTTCCTCGAAGCCCTGGGCCTTGCCGGGTTCCGACAGCACGTTCGTGCCACCGTATTTCTTGAGATACGCAAAGCCGACTTCGGCGAGCGTCGCTTCTGAGACGCCGTCGCGCGCTTCGCCGTAGTGATCGATCTTCACTTTCGTTCCGGTGCCGAGTGCGGCCGCGCGGGCTGCGTCATCGACCATCTTCGTGAGCTGCTCGAGATAGATCGCGTCGGGGTAGCGAATGTAGAAATCGGCGACCGCGTGATCGGGGACAACGTTCGGCGCAGCGCCGCCCTCCGTGATGATCCCCTGCACTCTCGATTCCGGACGGATGTTGCTGCGGATTCCGTCGATGTTGTCGAAAAAGTGGATCGTCGCGGTGAGCGCGTTACGACCGTTCCACGCGGTCATCTGGTGCGCCGGCGCTCCGCTGAACGTGTACTTCGTGCCGTTGATGTTCAGGCAGCACGAGCCGAATCCAGGAGCGGGGCGTGAGGTGGAATTGCTCGAGTGCGAGCGCACGATGATGTCGGCTTCTTTGAATACGCCAGCTTTGAACATTTGAGTCTTCGCGGCGGGCGGCATCATCTCTTCGCCTGGCGTTCCGTACATGATGACGCTGCCGGGCAGATGATTCTTCGTAAGGTACTCCGCCATCGCGATGCCGGCCGCCATGCCGATCGGCCCCTGCGTGGAGTGCTGGTCGCCATGGAAGGCGCCCTTTGTGCCGCGCAGCGCGTCGTACTCGAGAATGATGCCAAGGTTGGGTGCGCCGTTGTTCTTGTTGTAGCGGGCGATGAACGCTGTTTTGAGACCGCCGACACCCATTTCGACGGTGAAGTCGTGCGCTTTGAGATATGCCGTAAGTTTCTTGACTGACTCGAACTCGACGAACCCGATCTCGGGATTCTTGGTGATATCGTCACCCATCGCGAGGAGTTCTTTGTCCATGAGCTCTTTCGCGCGCGCGGCCACCTGATCGCGCGCGGGGTTCGCGGCGGTGAGTTTCGTGACCCATCCGGGGACATCGAGCGATTGCTCGAGTGCGGACATCTTCTTGAGAACTTCCTTCGCGGCCTCACGCTCCGTCGGGGTGTCTTGCGCGAGGAGTGGGGCGGCGGCGAGCGAGAGCAGGGCGGCGATCCGGAGCGTGCGCATCGAGAATCCAAGAGGAGGGTTCTTAGAATTTGCGTGTTGTGCGCTATTATTGGCAATGATTTTTGGCCTCGCTCTCGTGCTGGCGGTGTCGATCGTGGCGTGGACGGCCGAGCTGGCCCTCACCGCGATCGTGGGACATCCGACGCTCGAGGCCATCGTACTGGCGATTTTGATTGGCGCCATTGTGCGCGCTTGCTGGACGCCGCCGAAGCGACTCGAGGCCGGTATCGCGTTCGCCGCCGGCTTTCTGCTCGAGCTTGCGATCGTGCTGCTCGGCTTCGGCGCCGATCTCCATCAGTTTATTAAGGCGGGCCTGCCGCTCGTGGCGTCGATCATTGGAGTCGTGGCGGCTGCAATCGTCTCAGGTGTTGCGATTGGCCGCGCGCTGGGGTTGTCGCCGGTGCACGCGCTGCTGGTTGCGTGCGGGAATGCGATTTGCGGGAATTCGGCCATTGCGGCGCTCGCACCCGTGCTCGGCGCAAACAAAGATGAAGTCGCCTCGGCGATCGCGTACACCGCCGTGCTCGGCGTGGTCGTGATTCTCGGCCTGCCATTTCTCGCGCCGCTGTTCGGCCTCAACGATTACCAGTACGGCGTGCTCGCCGGGCTCACAGTGTACGCCGTGCCGCAGGTGATCGCTGCCGCGTACCCGGTGAGTTTGCTCGCGGGTCAAACGGCGACGCTGGTGAAGCTCGTGCGCGTGCTGATGCTCGGGCCGCTGGTAGTGATTTTTTCACTAAGGAGGCGGCGCAACGCGGCGATGATCGGGTCGATGAAAATTACTGAGATCGTGCCGTGGTTCGTGATCGGATTCTTGCTTGCTGCGGCGCTGAGGTCGTCCGGAGATGTGAACACCGCCTTTGCCATATCCTCCGGCACGGCCGCGCGCGTGCTCACCGTGCTGGCGATGGCGGCGCTCGGGCTGAATGTGGATCTCAAGGCGATTCGGAAGATTGGACCGAAGGTGGCGCTGACCGTGACCGGGTCACTTGCTGTCATGGTGACGATCGCGCTTGCGATTGTGAAGTGGCTTCCGCGGTGAGCGAATCGTGAGGATCGTCACTTCGGTCGCGCTGACGCGGTAGATCAGGCGAACGGGTTCGATGGTGATTTGACCGATGCGAACGCGGCTCGGGAGTTACGGCCGTGCCGGCCGCGATTTCATCCTCTGCGTCTCGAACGTCGCGGAGCAGTTCCATTTCATCGAGCAATCTCTCGTACGCTTCGATTCCGAGCAGCACGGCAGCGCCACGCCCGTGCTGCGTGAGAATCATTGGCTGATTGGACACGCGGACCTGTTCAACGAACTTCGTCGCCGCACCACGGAAATCGGTCAGCGGACAGACGTCCCGCGACACACGAACCTCAGTGACCGCTTCCTCCGCGACTTGCACGTCAGGGCGTACTGCCACACGTCCGGAATTCGATACGGACGGAAAAGCTGGCCAATTGGACATGTCGTGCGGGGTGACGAGGGTTGAGCAATCAGCGTTGAACGCCGCACACTATCCCAGCCGCGATAGAATTGCACCACCGAACCGCCGCCACCGCCATCGATCCAGCGCACACGGCCGCGGCTCGCATCATCGAGTCGCGAGCCAGATAATCAACGCGGCCGACAAAGCTCCGCAGACAAAGCCGATTTGCCATCCCGCGATGCGTTTCGTTCGCAGCGGGCGTCGCGGCAGAAACTCTTGAAAGCTCACCTCGTGGAGCGTCGAGCGATCTCCGTCGAACATATATGCGCGGTCGACGTCGAATGCCGCGGCGTATTCGAAGATCTGGCGGCGGGTGGCGGGCGACGACGGCTGGGCCGCGTTGCCGGTTTTGACTTCGACGATGGCGCGCTCGCCGTCGCGCACGACGAGGAAATCAACGCAGAGATCGTAGCCCACTTCGCGCCCGTCGACGCGCATCGAGCACGATAGCGATTCCTGTTCACCGAGAATGCTGAAGCCGTTTTGCGCAAGCCATGAACGTGCTCGAGTTTCGCCCGACTCTGCGCGGCGGGAGATGCGGAGGCGGCGAAGGCGGTCGAGCCAGCGGCGAAGCCGGAGAGCGGCCCACCCGCCGAGCACCGCAGCAGCCGCGAGAACCAACAGCGGGAGCGGCTCAAGCGGCCACGATTCAAAATTCATTTCAGAAACCAATTCACCGCCGCTACGGCTTCTTCGCGAACTTCACCTGTGTCACCGGGTGAATCTCCCAGCACGTACTCGCCTGCATCCCGACGCCGCGCTTGTCGCAGTTCGGATAGTGCGGCGCATCAAAAAACAGCGCCCCCTCGAACGTCATGTACGCGCTGCCGATCTTGTTGCCGCTCGTGCTCGGATCTTTCTTCAGCTTCAGATCGGACTCCACATTTTTGCGGGCTGAATCAAGTTCTGCGCGCAGCAGGCCATCCGTGACGTGCTTCGCGTCCGCCTGCGGGATCTCGACGATGATCATTCCACCCGTGCTCACGGAATCGGGAGTCACCTGAATGTGAAAATCGCAATCGTCGTTCGAGAGTTTGATAAAACGCACCCAGCCCGTGAGACTCACGAGCTCCCCTTCTTTGTACTTCCCTTCAAGTGTGTCGGGATAGCGTGTCTCAGTGCTCTTGGCGCCCTTCACTCCCGAGACGACCGACGCAGGCGCGGGGAGCGCCGTGAAATCAGCCGATGCAATCGCTTTTGCCTTGAGCGGCGGCAGCGGCGCCTCGGTCTTTACCGTCCACTGCGCTTTTCCCACGGCGCTGCACGGCGCCTGCGCCACGAGCGGTGCCGGCGCCGCCAACAGCAGTGCAACAACGCGAAGCACTTTCAGCGAATATGTTCTCGGAAAAACGTCAGTGTTCTCGCCATCGCCAGCGTTGCCGCCGCGGCATCATACACCGTCGGCCGCGTATCATTGAAAAAAGCATGCTCCGCTTCGTATGCATGCAATTCAAAAGTCCCGCCGGCGTCGCGCACTCCCTTTTGCAGCGACTGCACTGACTCCATCGGCACGCCCTTATCCCGCGTCGCGAAGTGTCCCAGCACCGGCACCTTCGCCAGCTTCTCCGGCACAATCTCCACCTTCGGGTGAATCCCGTAAAAATCCACCGCCGCGTCGATCACATCCGGATGCTCCTGCGCCGCGAACAGCGCGAGCTGTCCGCCCATGCAAAAACCGAGGATTCCCACTTTTTTCGGCTTCACCGAACCGCTTGCACGCAAGAACTCCGCGGCGCCGCGCATGTCCTTCCCGGCGCCCGCGATGTTCAACGCCATGAGCAACTTCCCCGCTTGATCGGGACTCGTGGTGCGTTCACCGTGATACATATCCGGCGCGAGTGCGACAAAACCCTCGGCGGAGAACCGGTCGCACAGCGTCTTGATGTGTTCGACCAACCCCCACCACTCCTGAATCACGATCAATCCCGGACCCATGCCCCCGGCCGGCAGCGAGAGATAACCGTCGCATACATGTCCGTTCGCCGGGAACTGCACCATCGATCCACTCATGCCGAGGTTCCTCCGACTTGATCGGGGAACTCGCCTTCCCACCGCGCCATCACGGCGGTGGCGAGGCAGTTCCCCAGCAGGTTCACGCTCGTGCGCGCCATGTCCATCAGCGCGTCGACGCCGAGAATCACCGCGACGCCCTCGAGCGGCAGACCAAACATAGCCAAAGCGCCGGACAGAATCACCAGCGACGCGCGCGGCACCGCGGCCACGCCCTTCGACGTCAGCATCAGCGTCAGCATCATCACGATCTGATTGCCGACCGACATGTGAATGCCTGCCGCCTGCGCGACGAAAATACTCGCCACCGCCAGATACAGCGTTGACCCGTCGAGATTGAACGTATATCCCGTCGGCAGCACGAACGCGACGATCCGCTTCGGCAAGCCAAACGCCTCGAGGTTCTCCATCGCCAGTGGCAGCGCCGCTTCGCTCGACGCCGTGGAGAACGCAATCAGCCACGGCTCCTTCACATACTTCCAAAAGCGCTTAATCGGAATTTTCGCGAGCATCGCGACCGGCAGCAGCACGAGCAGCAAGAACATCGCGAGCGCGCCATACAGTGTGCCCACGAGCTTCCCAAGGCTCACGAGCACACCGAGCCCGCTCGTGCCCACGGTAATCGCAATCGCCGCGCCAATACCGAATGGCGCGAACGCCATGACCAGTCCCACGAACTTGAACATCACGTCTGACAGCGACTGGCACAGCTTCAGCATGAAATCTTTCGACGGCCCCGTTATACGCGACAGCGCCACCGCAAACAAAATCGCAAAAAACACAATCTGGAGCACTTCGTTTTTCGACGCCGCGTCAAAGAAACTCTGCGGCACCATATGCTCGATCACTCCCGTAAAGCTCACCTCGGTCTTCGCGAGCTCCGCACCCTTGTCCGCGCTGGCCACCGCGAGGTTCACCCCTTCGCCCGGCTTCACGACATTCACCACAACCAACCCGATCACGAGCGCGAGTGTCGTCACGACTTCGAAATAGAGAATCGAGCGGAACGCGAGCCGGCCCACCTTCTTCATGTCGTCGCCGTGCCCCGCGATGCCAACCACGAGCGTGGAGAACAGCAGCGGCACGATCAGCGACTTGATCATCCGGAGGAACACGGATGAGGTCGCCTTCTCGACCATCGCGATCGTCGGGTGGTCGGCTGCAGGAAACGCCACGCCAATCGCGATGCCGATCACCATGGAAATGGCGATCCACTGAGTGGAACTGAGCTTCTTCATCGCTGCGGCGTCCCGTGGCGCAGGGTCGAGTTCTTGTAGCCGTATAAGAAGTACAGCGCGAGGCCGATCACCAGCCAGACACCGAACCGAATCCACGCCGTGCCCGGCAGGCCGAACATCGTGTATACGCACGCCAGTGCCCCGCCAATGCAGACGGGCCACACGAACGGCACGCGGAACGGACGTGGCCGGTCGGGATCAGTTTTTCGGAGCACCAGCACGCCGATGCACACGAGCACGAACGCAAACAGCGTTCCGATGTTCGTCAGGTCGTACGTCTCGCCTGCGTCACCGATCAGCGCCCACGTCGCAACAAAAACGCCCGTGATGATCGTGGTGATATGCGGCGTGCGGTATTTGGAATGTATCTTTGCCGCGAACTTCGGCAGCAATCCATCTCGCGCCATGGCCATGAAAATCCGCGGCTGGCCGTACTGGAACACCAGCAGCACCGCGCTCATCGAGATGATTGCACCGAGCGAGATGAACCAGCTGAAGCGCTGAAGTCCCGCCTGATCGAACGCCGCGGCGAGCGGATCATTCGCGAGAAGCTTCTGGTACGGCACGAGGCCCGTCGCGACCGCGCCGACGATCACGTATATCACCGTGCACACGAGCAGGCCGAGCATGATGCCGCGCGGCATCGTTCGCTGTGGGTCCTTCGCTTCTTCCGCCGCCGTCGAAATCGAGTCGAAGCCGATGTACGCGAAGAACGCGATGGCGGCGCCCTGGTGAATGCCCGTCCATCCGTTCGGCGCGAACGGGTGATAGTTCGCCATGTTGATGTGCTGCCCGCCGATGATCACAAACACCGCGAGCACCAGCAACTTGATGGCGACCATCACGTTGTTGACTTTTGCGCTCTCGCGAACGCCGATCACGAGCAGCCACGTGATCAGTCCGACGATCACGAACGACGGCACGTTGATCAGCACC
>JANYIJ010000149.1 GCA_025362095.1 Gemmatimonadota bacterium
CTGCTGCACCGCGACGGCGCCGATGGAGAGCAGCCCTCGGTCCTGGAGCAGCGGCATGAACTGCGCGCCGTTGCTGGTCGTCTTCCAGACGCCGCCGTGCGCCGTGCCTACATAGAAGATCGCCGGATTCGCCTCGTACACTGCGAAATCGGACACACGACCGGACATGATGGCGGGACCGATGGAACGGAAGTGTAGTTTTTCGAACTCTTCCGCGATCGGCGCGCTTGCCTGGCCTGAAAGTGACGATGAGAGTGCGGCGCAGAGAATCGCAGCGCCGAGCAGGACGATTGTCCTTCCGTGGGGGCGGGAGCTCATAGATCCATTTCTCCTGAGAGGCTTATCTTTTCAACGTTGTAGTGGCGCGCGGAGATAATACCGTTTGCAAACGCGGCGTGCGAGTAAACCGTTTGAGCACACCGCGGTACTAACTGTCACCCGATTGTCATCTGACCCCGGACCCGAGCTGATCAGTGATGCTTCGTCGCGCCGCCTGCGTGCTTGTCGCCCTCGCTTCTCTGTGGTTCGCAAAAACCGCTTCGGCTCAAAACGCGGACGTCATCCGCGGCAAGGTGATCAACGACGACAGTGTCGCGATCCCCAACGTGATAGTCACCGTTACGACGATCTCCGGCGGCGTGAATCGCACGGCGAAAACGGATCGCAACGGCCGGTACACCATCACCTTCCCGAACGGTGACGGCGATTACCTCGTCAAGTTCGTCGCGCTCGGATACTCGCCAAAGCAATACGAGCTCAAGCGCGCGGCGGACGAAGACATTCTCATCGCCAACGCGAAACTCTCGACCGCCGCCAACACGCTCGATGCGATTCGCGTCACTGCTCCGCGCGACAAAGCGAATCGCGGAGAAGTGCAGCCGGATATCGGCGGCACCGAAAAAACGATCAACAACGCGACGCTCACCGCCGACCAACTCGGTGATCTCGCTGCGATGGCCGCATCAGTCCCCGGCATCAACTACGTGGCAGGCGCGAACGGCGATCCTTCGGGATTCTCCGTGCTCGGACTCACGCCCGACCAGAACAGCTCGACGCTCAACGGCATGAACTCCGATGCGTCGAGTCTGCCGCGTGACGCGCAGACGATTTCATCGATCTCGACGTCGCCCTATGACGTGACGAGAGGCGGATTCAGCGGCGGCCAGATCGGCACGCGGCTGCGCTCGGGCTCGAATTTCATCAATCAGGGATTCAGCCTTGTTGCGGAGGCGCCGGCGCTGCAGTTCACCACGTCGGCGGCGCGCGCGCTGGGCCAGCAGTACTCCAACCTCTCGCTCGGCGGCCAGACCTCGGGCCCGATCTCGATCGACAAGGCGTTTTACAACTTCTCGTATTCACTCGGCCAGCGGTCGAGCAATCTCGCGACGCTGCTCAACACGGATTCGCTCGGCTTCGTCACAGCTGGGATTTCGCCGGACTCGGTCACGCGACTGCTCAACATTCTCAGGTCGAAACAGATTCCGCTCTCGGTTGGCGGCATCCCGAGCGATCGCATCTCCGACAATGGCAACCTCACCGGAAGCATCGACTTCGCGCCGCCCGGCTCGAAGACAGGCGCGGCGTACAACCTCACGCTGCAGGGACAGTGGAGCAAGTTCTCGCCGTTCTCGACTGTCGGGACGTCCGAACTCCCGGCGCACAGCGGCGACCGCACCAACTGGAGCGGCCAGGTGCAGCTCCACCAGTCGACGTATTTCGGGTTCGGCATTCTGAGCGAGAGCGGCGCCGCGGTGAGCGCGAGCCGCAGCTACGTGTCGCCGTTCCTGGCGATGCCGAGTGGCTCCGTGCTGATCAGTTCCGTGTTCCCCGACGGATCGAATGTGTCGAAGAACGTCTCGTTTGGCGGGAGCACGCAGCAGAACACGAGCACGTTCAACACGAGCGTCGATTTCACGAACATGCTGTCGTGGTTCAGCGAGAACAACAGGCACCGCATCAAGCTCGCGACGGAAATCCGCCGCGACGATTACACGCAAAACCAGACGTCCAACACTCTGGGCAGCTTCTACTTCAACTCGCTCGCGGACTTCGCCGCTGGGAACCCCGCGCTTTACACGCGCACGCTGCACCCGTTCTCGCCGAGCGGCGGGCAGTATCTCGAGGGGGTGGCGATCGCGGACTCGTACCGGCGCACGGACAACCTGCAGTTCCAATACGGCGTTCGGTTCGACGCAAACCAGTACGTGAACAACGCGGCAGCGAATCCGCTGGTGCAGCAGACGTACGGCACGGCGAACAATCTCATTCCCGATCACATTTTCGTGAGCCCGCGCATTGGGTTCTCATACTCGTACGGCGTGGCGCCGCAGGTGTCTGGATTCCTGGGCGCGTTCCGCGGGCCGCGCGCGGTGGTGCGCGGCGGCGTTGGTATTTTCCAAAACAATCCGTCGACCACGCTGCTCTCGGGCACGATGTCGAACACCGGACTCGCGAACGCGCTACAGCAGATCACGTGCGCCGGATCGTCGGCGCCTGTGCCGGACTGGAACAGCTACGCGACAAATCCGGGGCTGATCCCGTCGCAATGCGCGGCCGGCGCGCCGGGAACACCGTTCGCCAGCAGCGCGCCGAACGTGCTGCTCGCCGCGAAGGACTACACGTCGCCGCGAAGCGTGCGCGGCAACCTGCAGTGGACTGGATCGATTCTCAACAATCTGTTCAACGCGACGTTCGGCGGGACGTACTCGCTGAACTTGAACCAGCAGGAGTCGGTCGACCTCAACTTCAACCCCACGCAGCGCTTCACGCTGGCGGGAGAGGCGAACCGTCCGATGTTCGTCAACAGCACGAGCATCGATCCGAACTCCGGAATTATTGCGTCGGGCGACGGACGTGTGAGCACGGCATTCAATCGCGTCTCGCAGCTGCGCACCGATCTGACGTCGCACAGCGAACAACTGCAGATCAACCTCGCGCCGACCTCATTCAATACGAAGTGGAGCTGGAACCTCGCCTACGTCTACCAGCAGCTGCAGTCGCAGACGCGCGGCTTCAGTAGCACGACTGGAAATCCGCTCGATCTGCAGTGGGCGCGATCGCAGGGCGACTGGCATCACCAGATCCAGTACACGCTAGCGTACAATTTTTTCAACGCCGTGCGCGTTTCGTGGACGGGGCGCTTCCAGTCGGGAACGCCGTTCACCCCGGTGGTTCAGGGCGACGTGAACGGAGACGGCTACTCAAACGATCGAGCGTTCATCTACGATCCGGCGCATACATCGGATCCGCTGCTCGCCGCGGCGATGCAGCAGCTGATGAACACCGGGTCGTCGCAGGCGCGCAGCTGCCTGCAGAAGCAGGTGGGCCAGCTCGCGGCGTTGAACAGCTGTGAAGGGCCGTGGACGACGAGCGCGAGCATGAACCTTTCCCTCAACCCGCTCACGTTCCACCTGCCGCAGCGCGCCACGTTCTCGCTCTCGATCAACAATCCGCTCGGCGCGGCAGATCTCATGCTTCACGGCGAAAACCACCTGCAGGGCTGGGGACAGACGCCGTTCATCGACAACAGTCTCCTGTACGTGCGCGGCTTCGATCCCGTGGCCAAGCAGTACAAATACGCGCTCAACCAGCGCTTTGGATCGTCGAACAGCGCGTTCAACACGGCGCTCGCGCCGGTGAGCGTTGTCGCGATGCTTCGCTGGGACACGGCGCCGACACGTGAGCGGCAGACGCTCACGCAGACGCTGGATCGCGGCCGCACGACCGACGGCAACAGGATTCAGGAGCCGCTGCTCAAGGCGATCTACGGCACGAACGCCGTGTTCAATCCGCTGCCGCAGATCCTGCGGCAGGCCGACACGCTGCATCTTACCGGTGATCAGGCGGACAGCATCGCGACGCTGAACCGCTGGTACGTGGTGAAGGTCGACTCCATCTGGACGCCGGTGTCGAAGGCGCTTGCCTCGCTGCCGGAACATTACGACCACAACGCGGCGTACAACCGTTATCGCGCGGCGCGCGAAGCAACGGTCGACCTCCTTCTGAAGGTCACTCCCGCGGTGAAGGCGATGCTGTCCGCGGATCAGCGTCGCAAGCTTCCCGACATCGTCACGAGCTCGCTCGACACGTGGTACCTGCAATCGATTCGCTCGGGAACCGCAGGTTCGAGCGGCAACCCGTTCTCCAATATGGCCGCGGCCGTCGGCGGCGGCGGCATGACGATGACGATCATTCGATAGGCCCCGCCCGAGCGCGCGAAACTTTCGATTCTTATTTCGACCTTCATCCTTCACAGACGTGAAAAACATGATTCGATCTTCCATCTTCGCGTTGACGGTCCTCGCGTCTATCGCAGGCGCACAGCAGCTCCCGGCGATCCATCCTCTTGGCCCGGTGCTCAGCACGTCAGCCGAGCCGATGGCGAGCGTCTCGCAGGTGCGCGCGGTTTCGGGCGGGCGCGTGCTCGTGCACGACAACACCGGCCGTCGCGTTTTACTGTTTGACTCGACGTTCAAGAAATTCACGGTGATTGCGGACACGACCGGCGCCACGGGGAACGCGTACGGCTCGCGTCTCGGGGGACTGATTTCCGCGCGCGGCGACACGACGCTGTTCGTCGATCCGCAGTCGATCTCGATGCTCGTGATCGATGGCAACGGCAAGATTGTGCGCACGATGGCGGCGCCGCAGCCCAACCAGGTCAACGCGCTGATCGGCGGACCGAACGGCACGCCGGGCGTCGATCCGCAGGGCAGGCTTGTGTACCGCGCGCAGATTCAGCCCGTGTTCGCTCAGGGCAGAGGAGCGGGGCCAGCTGGTTTCGTCATGCCGCAATTGCCGGAATCGTCGCTGGTCATGCGCATCGATCTCAAGTCGCGCAAGGTCGACACCGTGGCGTCGTTCCGGATTCCGAAGATCATGATGAACATCACGCGCGATGAAAACACCGGCAGCATGACGATGATGTCCACGGTGAATCCGATGCCGTGGACGGACGACTGGGCACTGCTCGCCGATGGCACCATCGCGATTATTCGCGGTCAGGACTATCGCGTGGATCTTCTCGGGCTCGACGGCAAGATGACCACCGGCAGCAAGCTCGCATACGAGTGGCAGCGGCTGACCGACGAAGACAAGATGAAGATCATTGACTCGACCAAGACCGCGATGGAGAAGCAGCGCGCGGCGCAGATGGCAGCGCTGACGGCGGCGACCGGCGGCGACAAGGCTGGCGCTGCGGGCAGCGGCGGAGGCGCTGAGGCCAAGGCTGCGGGAGCGGCAGCTTCGGGAGCGGCTTCAGAAGTTGGCGCACGGCAGCGCGTGCAGGCGGGCGACGGCGGCGGCGGCGGCGGGTTCAGCATGACCATCAACACTGGCGGCCCGGGCGGCGGTCGCGGCGCGACGAGCTTCACGATGCCGCCGCTGAATTTTGTCTCGATCGATCAGATGCCCGACTATCGGCCGGTGTTCCGCCAGGGCGCGGCTCGCGGTGATGCCGACGGTAATCTTTGGATTCGCACGAGCCAGATGGTGAACGGCGGCACCGTGTACAACGTGATCAGCAACAAGGGCGAGTTGAAGGATCGCATTCTGATTCCGCCCGGCCGCGTGGTCGCGGGCTTCGGCCCGGGTGGCGTGGTCTACATGGGCGTCGTCGATGGCGACATCACGCACGTCGAGCGCGCTCGCGTCACCGCGCAGGCTTCGTCGGGCGGCAACAAATAGCAACGGCAACGGCAACGGCTTGCCGCGGATTTCAATCGATTTTGTAAAGCGATTGCGCGGGTACAACAAGAACCAAGGGGAACTGCAACTACAGTTGACGCTCTGTCGTTGTGGTTCCCCCAAGTTTTGCAGTACCCGCGCAATCGCGTGTTAAATC
>JANYIJ010000179.1 GCA_025362095.1 Gemmatimonadota bacterium
CTCGATCACCACGGCGACCACGAGCGACACACCTGCGTATCGCGTGAGTGTTGCTGCGGCGGCGAGCGCGCCGAGCAGCAGCGTTCGCTGCGTGTCCACGCCGCGTCGTTCGCGCGACATGAGCCAGATGAACAGAGCGAGGATCGCAAGAAAGAGCGGTTCGCTGAGAATCGAGGCGTGCACCACCATGATCGCGGGTGTGCTCGCCAGCACTCCGGCGACGATCAGTGTCGCAAGAATTCCGCCCGCGACGTTGGCGGCGAGCAGCATCGCAATGGTAGTGACCGCTGCAGCCGTGGCCTCAACGAGTCGCGCTGCGCCTAGGGGCGACGCGCCCGCCCTGATTCCGATCGCGATGGCCGCGGGAAACGCCAACGGAAAGTGCACGAGCGGCGCCGTGGTGTCGGCGCTTTCCCACGATGCCGACGGCACGCGCAGGCCGTGTCCGGTCGCGAGCGACTTGCCGGCGCCGAGGTACGCTAGCGCGTCGGGATCGAGGCCGGGTCCCGGCGGCGCGGTGAGATCGATGACGCCGGAGAACGCCGCTATGCCCAGCAGGAGCGCTGGGAACAAAACTTTCGGTGCGGTGCGGAGACGGCGCATGAGTTACGGCAACTTCTTTCCCGACGCGGTCTGTCCAGCCTGATGGAGCACCAGTTGTGTCACCGCGCCCTGTGCGTCGCGAAGGATCGCGGTGGGCTGTTTGGGTGGCACCGGTTTCGGTGTGAGCGGAATCGCGGAATCCAGCAGATGCATTCCGATATCATCTGCGCCGGCGCCGCTGGAGTTCGTCATGATGACGACCGCACGCTTGCCCGACGGGTCGAGTCCGAGAAATGTGCGGTAGCCGCCGGTTCCGCCGTTGTGCCAGACGATCGCGTTGTTGCTGGTCTTGCGAATCATCCAGTTCAGGCCGATGGTCGAGCCTCCGGCGCTCGCGCGCGATTCGTGCGCGAACGCCATCGCTTCTTCGAGCTTGCCGCGCTCTGGATGGAGATTCGCCGACGCGAACTTCAGCATGTCGATCGTGGTCGAGCGAATCGCTCCGGCGCCCGCGAGCGTCGGCAGTTCCCAGTTCTTGACCACCGCACCGCCCTCGTCGTGACCGAGCGCCAAGTGCTGTTTCATCCACGGTGTGAGCGTGATCGCTGTGTTGTTCATCTTGAGCGGTTCCCACACGCGTTTGCGTTCCATATCCTCGTACGGCTTTCCGGTTGAGAGCGCGAGCGCGTGTCCGAGAAGGCCGACGCCGAGGTTGGAGTATTCGAATTGCGCGCCCGGATCACGCGTGAGCTGATAGCCGGAGATGAAATCGTACATCTGCTGAACAGAGTAGTCCGCGTACGGATTCGCCTGATCGGCCGGGTGCATGTTCGACGGCATCCGCGGGAGACCCGAGTTCTGTTCGGAGAGCGTGCCGAGCGTGATTTGTTTGTCGCTTCGCGAGGGAACGTGGACGCTCGACGGCAGATATTTCTGCACCGGATCTTCGAGCTTCACCTTCCCTTCCTTCACGAGCTCGGCGAGCACTGTCGACGTGAAGACTTTCGAGATGGATCCGATTTCGAACACCGAGTTGCCGTCGAGCGGCGGCTGGCCGGGGCCGGGATCGCCGAACGCGACGATGCGTGTGCGGCCGTCGGGTTCGAGCATGCCGACGACGATGCCCGCGCTGCGCTTTTCGCCGACGCGCAGTTTGATGATTGAGAGAACGGCGGAATCGGGCGGGAACGCTTGCTGCGCGTGCGCGACCCGCGCTGTGGCGATCGCGACGACAATCGAGGCGGCTTGAATTCGGGTCAGTGCACGCATCTTCGCATCACCTCGAGAGTTAGTTTTCGAACACGTCCCGTGTCGAGCGATGAGAGCGCGACGCTCTTCGAGTCGCCGGTTCCCATCTTGGAGTCGCGCGTCATAAAAGTACGCGTGGGAATCGACATGCGACCGTCGGGTTCGAACGCGGCGGCCACCATCTGCACCTTCATCGTGGTTCCCACCGTCTTGTTTGCGACAGCCGTGAACATTCGCGGGCGATTGAACGAGTCGACGCTTATTGCAACGTGCCGCGATGTGGAAAGTGAGTTTCCCAGAACGAGCATACGCACGAACCCGCGGCTCGCCCGCGAGCTGTCTTGTATGACCTCCCGACACGTCGTATCCGACGCGGCGAGCGAACCCAGATCGTCAGCGACCGCGGCTGATGAGCAGCTGATCGTAGCAAGGGCGGCGAAGCACACCGCCAGCGATCCACCACGCATTACGGTGCGCTGTGAATTCCGACGCCGCCCTTCATCAGGACAATGTGACTTCCTCTTCCGCTCAGATGTGTTGCCGGACCGCCCGTCACCGCGCCGCCGACACTGATCTCGCCTGGACCGACGAGCTGAATATGGACGTCAGCGTCCGTGACATCGGCGGTGATTGCAGGCAGAGACTTCAGGTGGAGCGTGTCGCTCAACAGCGCCGTGGTGTCGAGACCGATTCCCACGCGCGCGGTGCCGGGCGAGAAAATCAGGATCTCAAATCCGCGCGGAACCTCGACGAGTCCAACCTCTGTGATATGGACGACGGCCCGCTCACGAGGCGCGAGCGGAAACGCGAAGGCGGCAGTCGCCGTCACAGTCGCGACGCATGCAAACACGCCGAGCCACTTGTTAGGTCCGTCGTTGCGGGAACGTCTCATATGTGCATGCTCCGCCGAAGTGGTTTCCGCTGCCAATGCGCGACTCCGCAGTTGTGGCTTGATTGCGTACGCGCGAACATTCCGACTCTCCAATACTCGCCTTCTTCGGGAAACAGTCAATGACGCACGCGAGCGGCACGTTCGACGTAAAGATCGGTCCCGTTGGTGATTCCGACACGGCCGACGGCATCGCGCTGGGCAGGATGGTCGGCACCAAGGAATTTCAGGGCGGCCTCACCGGCACGAGCGTCGTGCACATGCTGCATTCCGGCACCGAGAGCGCGGGCTCGAGAGCGTACGTCGCGATCGAGCGTGTGACCTGCTCACTCGGCGGAAAGCAAGGCAGCTTCGTTCTCATGCACCGCGGCAGCATGAACAAGGACGGACAGGAACTCAACATCGTCGTCGCGCCGAACTCCGGCACTGGTGAGCTCGCGACGATCGCAGGCACGTTTCAGATCATCATCAAGGACAAGAAACACTTCTACGAATTCGACTACACGCTCTAGCGCAGCTGCTTCTCGTGGTGCGCAGTGTGCAGCGTGTTGAAGCGCAGATAGTCCACGATCGACAGGCGGCCGAAGAACCCGTGGTCGAATGCGTCCTTCCCGCTCTTTGCCATTTGGCGCACGTGTGACTCGAGATCTGCTATCGCGCGTTCGAGCCGCGCCGCCGAGAAGTCGTAGCTGAGATGCTCCTTTGACGAATCAAAAATGGCCGGCGCTCGCGTCTTCTCTGGAAACACGCCCTTCTTAATAACCGGCTTGAAGATGAGCGCGCGCGGCAGCGGCCGCAGAAAGCCCGGAATCGAGCCCATGGACTTGTCGCCTAGGATCGCCTTCAGCTGAACTTCGGCGCTGACCGCGAGGTGATCGACGATCTGCGCGGGCGATCGTTTTCCGGGCGCGATGGGTTCGGCCCATTTCTCTTTCGCGAGCGCGCGGGCGGTGGCCAGGAAGCGGCTCGTGGTTTCGCGGTTGGCGGTCAGAGCGTCTTCGAGTGCGGACATTCAGGTTTCGTCGGCTATTGTTTGCAGTGCATGCCCTATCGTGCCATTCTCTAGGAGAATTCGCAATCCACTCCAAGTCACCAGCTAGCTGTACCATGAGGTCGACGATGTCCCGTCGAATGTTTTTTTCGATGTCGCCGCGATGCGCGCTACTTGCACTTGTGCTCGCGGTCGCTTCAACGCGCGCGCAGTCACCGGCCGTCGCTGTCCGCGTAACCGGCTCCGTGCTCGACAGCCTCACCAACTCCCCCCTCGCCACCGCGGGCGTCCACTTTCTGCGCGCGGACGATCTCGGTTCCGAATCCATCGGCGCGCGCACCGACGCCGCGGGACGGTTCGACATCTCGCTCGCCCCCGGCCGCTGGATCGTCGGCATCGAACATCCACGCTTCGACTCACTCGGCGTCGCGCTCCCCGCGCGCCGCATCGAGATTCCCGCGAAGCCCACATTCCGCCTCTCGCTCGCAACTGCATCCGCGCGCACACTCACCCGCGCATTCTGCGGCGCCGGCGCGCGCGATGACGACGTCGCCGTCGTTGGCATGGTGCAGAGCGCCGCGTCCGCCGCGCCAATCGATTCGGCAGAAGTGCTCGTGCAGTGGTCCACGCTGCGCATCGCGCTCGGCAGCGGCGCGAAAGTCAGCACGTCGACTGCGATCGCGCGTACGGATCGGAACGGCTGGTACGTGCTCTGCGGTTCGCCGCAGCACGCGCAGATCGTCGCATGGGCCGAGCGTGGCGCGATGGCCACCGGTCTCATTGAAACCCAGACGTTGAATGTTCCGATGCGGCTCGATCTCTGGCTCGATCCGTCGTCCACGCTCGCCGCGAGCGCGCCCGACAGCGCAGTCCCCTCTCGCGCCTTGCTCGACGCCGTGCGGACGCGTCCCGCGGTTCGCGCAGGGAGCTCGCGCCTGCGCGCGCTCGTCACCGATGCATCGGGCAAGCCCATCGCCGGCGCGCGCGCGCGCGTGATCGGTCACCGATTCGCGCTCGGCGATCAGGGCGGTATAGTCTCGCTGGATTCGCTCCCCGGCGGATCGCAAACACTCGAAGTGCGCGCTCTTGGATTCGTGCCGCTCACACGCGAGGTGCATCTCGCGGGAAGCAGTTCTGCATCGGACACGATCGCGCTTACCTCCGTGAAGTCGCTCATGGACACCGTTCGCATCAGCGCCGGTCGCGTGTATGCAGTTGATGCCACCGGATTCGAGCTGCGCCGCAAGACGGGCATCGGTTCGTACATCACCGCCGCGGAAATCGAGCGGTTCCGTCCGGCATCGCTCGCGAGTTTGTTGCAGGCGCGCTCGGCGATCAACATCGCCGACACACGGTACGGCGACCAGACGATCCGGATGGCAGCGCCGTGGGGCGGCACATGCACTCCATCAATTTTTGTCGACGGCGAACTCGTCGTGCGTCCCTCGGGTCCGCCCGCGGGCGCGCTGCTGACTCAGGTATCGGCGGCCGCCGGCAGCGATCAATCGGCAACGCAGGGCAACGTGCTTGGGAACGCCTCGACCGCGTCATCGAGAGCTCCCGCACCGGCCGGCCTGTCAGAAGTGAGCTGGCTCGTGTCGCCGAGCGAGATCGTGGGCGTCGAGATTTATCGCAGGCCGATGGAGATCCCGGCGCAGTTCACGACCGGCGGATACGCGGGGTGCGGCGCGATCGTGATTTGGACGCATTGGCGGACGGTTTTGCCGGAGAAACCGCCGCTGGGCGACACACCTTACAGATAGTAGGACGGATCCCCGGAAGCGCAGTCGTACGCCCTTGCGCTTCGGTGTTTGTTCGGTATATAAAAGGTATCGGTTTTCACCGGCTTTCCGCATTCCTCCTCCGCACTCCGCATCGGTTCGAAGTGTCCCTAGCGCTCCTCCGCCAGCACCTCTCCGAAATCATCGCCGGCACCTCATCCGGTACCCCCGGCCTCACCACCGGCATACTCGCGCTCGACTCCGCGCTCCCCAACCACGGCCTCCCCCGCGGCCGCCTCACCGAACTCGTCGGCTCACCAGGCTCCGGAAAAACCACGCTCGTCCGCCAAATCGCAGACCGCACCGTGAAGGACGGCGGATCCGTCGCATACATCGACGCCACACGCACGCTCGCGCCGCGCGACTGGGCTCACGTCAGCGCCACCGGAAATCACGAAGGACTCTGGGTCGTGCGCCCGGATTCCCCCACGCGCGGCGCATGGTGCGCCGACGTCCTCCTCCGCAGCGGCGCGTTCTCGCTCGTCGTCCTCGACGGCGCGCCTATGCTCACACGCGCCGTCGCCGTCCGGCTCACCCGCCTCGCGCGCGAATCCGACGCCGCGCTCCTCGTCCTCGGCGACGATTCCAAAACTTCCGAACTCGCCGGCTCTCTCCGATTACGCGCCACACGACGAAGAACCAGCGTCACCGTCGTGATCGAGAAAGGCGCTCCATACCAAACCGTAAAAGTTTTTTCCCTGGGAGATAGTGATCGTGACATCGAAGTGGCGCGTCGCGTGCGTACGCATTCCGAGGTTCCCGATAGGCGCGGTGTGGCAAGGACGCAGCGCACCGCAGGACCCTCACTGGGACACGCTGCCGATCGCGCTGGTACACGGGAAGCGGCCCCTGCTCCGCGCGGTGACCTCGGCCGCGGCGAAAGTTCACGTCCGCACGGGTATGTCGGTGCCGGAAGCAAAATCCCGGTGCGCCGCGCTCGAAGTGCTCGCGTGGGATAGCGCCGTGATCGCGCGCGAGCTCGCGCGCGCGTCCGCCGCATTTCTCTCGGCGAGTCCACAGGTCAGTCCAATGATCGACATGCCCGGCACCTGGTGGATCGGCGCCGGCGGATTCGAAACCATGGGCGGCGAACCTTTGCTCGCGCGCACATTGCTCGCGCTCGCGAACGCATGGCATCCGAACGCGCGCGTCGGTGTCGCCGATTCGTGTGTTGCCGCGCGCGCGGCGACGTGGTCAACGCGGCCGGTCAATCGCGATGCATCGACAAACAATCAGCCTCGTATAATTCCGCCCAACGGCTGCGCCGCGTATCTCGCGTGCGCGCCGCTCGCGCTCATTCCCATGGAAGAAGAATTCCGCGAGTCGCTCAGCTCGCTCGGCCTCCGCACCGCCGGCGCGCTCGCCGCACTCGAACCCGGCGAAGTCGAACGCCGCTGGGGCGCGGCAGGACTCGAGTGCTGGCGACTCGCCAACGGCGACGATCCGCGACGCCCCGTGCTCGCGCGCACCGACACCTCACGATTCGTCAGCACTGAACTCGCGATGAGCGCCGCCACCATGGAACCGGTGCTGTTCATAGTGCGCGCCGCGCTCGGGCAACTTGTCGACGCGCTCGTACACGACGGACGCGCCGCAGCAGCAGTCGCGATCACGCTCACGCTCGACGATGCGCGCAGCGCAATTCCCGCAGGCGTCGTGAGTTCAAACGGCGCGCGACACAACGAAGCGCTTCATACGGTGACACGCGAAGTGCGTCCCACAAAACCCGTCGCGCGCGTCGCGCCGCTGTTCGAACGATGCCGCGCGATGCTCGATCAATGGACGCTCACCGCGCCCGTGAGCGCCGTCACCGTCACGGTGACCGCGACGGCGCCGCTCGGCGCCGAGCAGGGCGATCTGCTCGCGGCCGCGTGGCGCGATCCCGCCGCGGCCGACGCCGCGTTCGAGCGGCTGCGCGCGACGCTCGGCGCGGGGAGTGTCGTGCGGCCGGTGGCGCGCGACGAATACCGTCCCGAGAAATCCGGCGCGTGGGTGGATGTGACAGACGACAGACGGCAGACGGCGGACAGCGGCTGGGACGGCGGAGGGCAGACGGCAGTTAGTTCACGCCTGCTCGACAATCCCGAGCAAGTCGACATCGACGCGCCGCGCGGTACGCCGCGCATTCTCTGGTGGCGCGGACGGCGCGTGGTGATCACGCGCTCGCTCGGACCGGAGCGGCTCTCGGGTGATTGGTGGAAGGATTCGTACGCGCGCGAATACTGGCGGTGTGAGAGCGATGAACTCGCGCGGGATTTTCTTCTATACCGTGATGGGACCGGCTGGCGGCTGCAGGGATGGTATGACTGAAAGCCGGAAGCCGGAGGCCGGAAGCCGGACGGCTTCAGACCCAGATCTCGCCGAGCGCGCGCTGCCAGTTCCCGCCGAGGATGGCCTGAATGTTCGCGTCGCTGTATTTGCGCCGGATCAATCCCTCGGTGACATCGTAAATCCGCTTGGGATGATCGAGCCCGCGGATCGTGATGCGGCCGTCGGTGTCTTCGTGGAGTTTGTAGCGGTCGAAGTTGGGCTGGTTGGTGGGGCGGCCGCCGCCAGGTCCGTTTACCGGATTCGGATTGCCGACGAGATCGAGATCGCCGCCAACGCCGACATGCTCCACGCCCGCGAGTTTCGCCACGTGATCGAAATGATCGAGCACGTTCTCGACCGTGACCGGCTCGTCGAGCTTGATCATGAAACGGATCAGCGGGATTCCCATCACGCCGCCGGTCTTCGCCATGGCGGTGATCATCTCATCGGTCTTGCAGCGCCCGTGTCCCGGCAGGAGCGCGCGGCACGACGCGTGCGAAAACACCACGGCTTTCTTCGACGCGGCGATTCCGTCGAGCGTCGTACGATCGCCGCAATGCGAGAGATCGACAGCCATCCCCACCCTGTTCATGCGCGCGACGATCTCGGCGCCGAACGGCGTGAGCCCTCCATCGGTATCCGCGAGAAAACCCGAACCGATTTTATCAGTGGCGTTGTAGGTGAGCTGCGAGAGACGCTGGCCAAGCGAGTAGAACGTGTCGACGTCGTCGGCCGTCCGGAAATGATTCGAGTTCTGAAAGGTGAGCATGATCCCCACCTTGCTCGATTTTTTCAGCCGCTCGAAATCGCCGATGCTCTCGATGCGCGTGAACCAGTCCGTGTAGCCGGCAATGAAGCCGTTCCAGTCGGCGTAGAAGCGGATGCCCGATTCGTAGCTGGCCGCGCCGTTGCCGAGTGCGAAGACGCGGATGCCAGACGTGCGGTACTGCTGGAAATCTTTCTCGGTGAACGACCGCGGCGTGTGCAGCCAGAGTTCGCTTTTGGGTGGATGCTCGGCGAAATCGGCGAAGCGGAACTGGTTGAGCATGTCGATGACGACGGTGCTTTCGACGAGGCGCACCGCGCGCGCGGAATATTCCGTGGCCGATTCGGCAAAGAGACGATAGCGGCCGCGCAGGATCGCAGGCGCGCCGGCAATCGCGAGCGCGCCCGTGGCGAGCGTCGTGAGCGCGTCGCGCCGGGAAACGTTTGTGCGTTGTGGCATCGCGAGAATGTACGCTGAATTGCATTGCCACTCCACTTTTTCACTCCTCGACGGCGCCGCGCACCCCGAGCAGCTCGTCACGCGCGCCGTGCAACTGGGAATGCCCGCGCTCGCCCTCACCGATCGCGACGATCTCGGCGGCGCCGTGCGCTTCGCGACTGCCGCAGTCACGGCGGGGCTGAAAGGGATTATTGGGGTCGAGCTGACGATTGAACTGAAGACCGAGGACCGAGGACCAAAGACCGAGAACTCGCATTTGGTTCTTCTCGCGGAAAACCGGGAGGGTTACGGCAATCTGAGCACGCTTATAACGCGCGCCCGCCTTGATCACCCGCGTGGGATTCCGCGCGTCACGCTTGAAACTCTCGCCCGCCACACCGCCGGCCTCTTCGCGCTCACGGGCTCCCCGCGCGGCTTGGTGCCGCAGCTCGCCGCGCGCGGCGAACACGACGCCGCGTGCGAAGCGGTGGCATCACTGATTGATATGTTCGACCGAAGAGTCGCGATCGAGTGCTGGGATCACTCGCTCCCCGAGGAGCGCGCGACGACCATGGCGCTGATCGATATCGCGCACGCCTTGGATCTCCCGTGGGTTGTAGCAAACGACGTGCGCTACGCGGATCCCGCGGGAAGACTCGCGCACGATGTTCTCTGCTCGCTAAAGCACGGCGCAACTCTCGACGAGATGGGCACGCGCCTCCGCCCGAACGGCGAGTGGTATCTCAAGGGCGCCGCGCAAATGGCCCGCCGTTGGCAAGGCCGCGAAGAAGGTTTGCGCGCGACACTCGAAGTTGCCGAGCGCTGCGCGTTCAGGTTGGCCGATTTGAAGCCATCGCTGCCGAACTTTCCGCTCCCCGAAGGAATCACCGAAGACAACTACCTCGCACAGCTCGTAGAACAGGGCGCGCGCGAACGCTGGGGCTGGCGCCGCACCGCGAAGCATGACGCCCAGCTCGCGCACGAACTCGCGCTGATCGGCAAGCTCGGACTCGCTGGCTATTTCCTGATCGTATGGGACATCGTTCGCTTCGCGCGGCGTGATGGTGTGCTGTGCCAAGGCCGCGGTTCCGCTGCAAACAGCGCCGTGTGCTACGTGCTGGGGATCACTGCGGTCGATCCCATCAAACTCGAATTGCTCTTCGAACGCTTCCTCAGTGAAGAACGCAAAGAAGCGCCGGATATCGATATCGACTTCGCGCATCGCGATCGCGAGCGTGTGCTGCAGTATGTGTACGAACGCTACGGCCGCGAACATGCCGCGATGGTGTGCGAGCACATCACCTGGCGCGGAAGAAGCGCTGTCAGAGATGCCGCGCGCGTGCTTGGGTTTTCTCCCGAGCAAGCGACCGCGCTCGCGATGTTCAGCGATCGCTTCTCAGCGAAGGCAACGGCTGCCGCACTGAGGACCGAAGACCGAGGACCGAAGACCGAAAACGAGGGGCTGACGGCCGATCCCTTCGCTCCCGAGCGTGAGAACGGTCCTGCGGGCTACTCGAAAGATTTAGAAGCGCGCAGAGTCGCCGATGTCCTCGGCATGGACATGATGAAGGGAACGCACGCCGTGAACCGCATGCGTGAAGAGCGGGCGAAGAGTCGCGCCGAGTGGATGAAAGCAAAAGCAAGCGAGACCGCCGTGATGTCCCGGCCGCCCGCCCCCGCGAAAGCAAGCGAACAAGACTCATTGCTCGCGCGCGCCGGTCTCGATCCAAAGGACCCGCGTGTCGTGAGGCTGGCGGACATCGTGCACGGATTGCACGAGGCGCCGCGACACAGAGGAATCCACGTCGGCGGATTCGTGCTCACGCGCGAGCCGCTCTCGACTGTCGTGCCGATCGAGCCCGCATCGATGGACGAGCGCACGGTGATCCAGTGGGAGAAAGACGATCTCGATCCGGTGGGACTCGTGAAGATCGACCTGCTCGGACTAGGGATGCTCACGGCCGTGCAAGATTGTCTCAAGTACATTCGCGCGACACGCGGAGTGAACATCGATCTGGGCCAGCTCGACTTCAAAGATCAGGCCGTGTACGACGATCTTTGCAGAGCAGACACAGTCGGTGTCTTTCAGGTTGAGAGTCGCGCGCAGATGAACACGCTGCCGCGACTCAAGCCGCGCTGTTTTTATGATCTCGTCGTGGAAGTCGCGCTGATTCGACCAGGGCCAATTCAAGGCGAGATGGTGCATCCGTATCTGCGCCGCAAAAACGGCGAGGAAGAAGTCACGTATCCGCACCCGATGCTCGAGCCGGTGCTCAAGCGCACGCTCGGCGTTCCGCTCTTTCAGGAACAAGGAATGCAAGTCGCGATCGTCGCCGCGAACTTCACGCCGGGCGAAGCAGACTTGCTGCGCAAAGCGATGGGGCACAAGCGCAGCCGTGAGAAGATGGAGGGCATCCGGCAGCGTATGCTGGACGGCATGCTTGCCAATGGGATCAGTAACGAAGTGGCGACAAGAATATTCAACCAGATCAACGGATTCGCAGACTACGGCTTTCCGGAATCGCACGCCGCGAGCTTTGCGCTGATCGTGTACGCGAGCGCATACCTGCGGCATTACTACGCGCCCGAGTTCCTCGCAGCGATGCTCAACGCGCAGCCGATGGGGTTCTATTCCGCGGGCACGCTCGTCGAAGACGCCAAGCGGCACGGCGTGCGCGTCGCCCCGGTGGACATCACGCGCTCCGCGTGGGACCACACGCTCGAATGCGACGACGGTACTGTGGTCGT
>JANYIJ010000192.1 GCA_025362095.1 Gemmatimonadota bacterium
CCTCAACCGGATTCGCCTTCATCGCCCGCACCGCGGGCCCGAGGCACGCCACCATTGTCACGATCAACAGTGTCACTTCGGCCCCGATCAGCGCCGTCGCGTCCACCGGATAGACGCCATACATCTTGTCCCAGAGCATGAACCCTGCCCACATGCCGAATCCGGCGCCCACTGCTGTTCCACCGAGCGCCATGATCAAGGCCTCGGTGAGAACCAGCCTCACGACGTTCTCGCGTGTGGCGCCGAGCGCAATGCGCAGAGCGAACTCGCGCATGCGGAGTCCTGCGATGTACGAGATCACGCTGAAGAGGCCCGCCGCGCCAAGAACAAGCGACGCGATTCCGAGCAGCGAAAAGACCAGAGCCAGAAACCGTTCTTCCGTAAGCGAGTCGTCGTAGCTCTGCGTCCAGGGAACTGTGCGCACGTAGCTGTTGGGCGGCAGCAGCGCGAAAAGGGTGCGCGCGATCTTCAAGCGCATCCCCGTTTGTGCCGCGACGGGTCGCACGACGTAATGATGCGTCTCCCGGCTGCTGTCGGGTGCCGAGATGAACATGACCTCCGACGAATCCGCGCTAATCTCAGGAAACGGATTGAAGCCCTGAAACTTGTCCTTCACCACTCCGACGATGTGCACCCAGGGCTGCTTCGACGCGAGGCCGCCGAGCTTCAGCATCCGTCCCACCGCGCTCTCATGCGGGAAGAGCTTCCTTGCCGTCTTCTGGTCGAGAATCACCGCGCCCTCGCCCGCCGCGTCACCGGGCTCGAAGTCGCGTCCTTCAGTGATCTCGCGGCTCATCGTTCGGAAGTAGTCGGTGCTCACGTTCGAACAGCTCGGCGCGGTTGACGCCTTCCCGCCTTCGATAGTGCGATCCGTGGTCACAGCCGTGTGATCGAATACGCACTGCGCGATCATCGCGGCGGAACTGACTCCCTCGAGCGAGCGAAGGCGTTCAAGCCCGTGACGGTACATGTCCACGAGGTCCTGCTTCGCCCGCAGCGTGTCGTCGTTCTTGAATCGATTGACGTACACATCCGCATTGATCAGGCTCTTCGCGTCGAAACCGAAGTCGTACCGCGACATGAGCACCGAAGATTTCAGCATGAGGCTCGCGCCCACGAGCAGCGTCATCGAGAGTGCGAGTTCGGCCATCACGAGCCAGCGAAACCGCGTGCCGGCGCGTCCGGTCGTGCCGCCGGAACTTTCCTTGAGCGTTCCCGCCGGATCCGTGCGGCTCGCCTGCCACGCTGGAATTCCGCCGGCGACGGCGATGGCGGTCATAACAGAGAATAGACTCGCGCCGAGAACACGCACGCTCCACTGCGGCTCGGGGAATCCCATCCATCGCATCTCGAGCGGTGACGCCCCTTTGATGAGTCCGACCGCCCACGTCGCGACGACTGCGCCAGCGATCGATCCGATCATCGCGAGCGCCGCCACTTCGAAAATCACTTCGCGAGCGATGTCCATCCGGCTGGCGCCCAGCGCGAGCCGGAGGGCGTAGTCGCGGCGGCGAACGGTGGCTCGCGCGAGCATGAGCGCCGCGACGTTTGCACATGCGATGATGAGCACGCAGATCGCCGCGCCGATCATCGCGCGATGCACGTCTTTGAGTGCAAGCGGGTTGGGTCGCATTGCAACGAACGCCCCCGCGAATGGCCGGTCATTCGGCGAGCCGAACACTGCGGTAAACCGCTTCATAATCGCGTTGAAGCCGGGTTGCACATCTTTCAGGGTGACGCCGCGCTTCAAGCGCACAATGGGAATGCCGAATCCGCGGCTGGTGTCCGCAGCGACGGGAATCCAGAACATCGCGCCGAGCGGCGAGTTTGCGCGCGGCGGCATCACGCCGACAATTGTGTAGACGTGCCCGGAGACGCTGAGCTGCGCGTCGCCGATTTGCTTCCTGTTCGCAAACCGCGCCTTCCAAAAGTCATCGCTGACGATCGCGATGCTTTCCGCGAGCCCATCGGCAGTTGTGGGAAGTCGTCCGATGCGGGTCGGCGCACCCAACAGCGCGAAGAACCCCGGCGGCGTGTACCCGAACGTCTGGCGGGCCACCGTCTGGCCCGCATCGACGTCGGCAAAGGATAGACCGACGCTGCTCATGCCTTCGATGCCGTTGATCCCCTTGAGCCCCTCAGCAAGTTGCTTCGACGACGGGCGTATTTTCGCGCTCCCGAACACGCGCACCTCGAACAGCTGGTCGACGTCGCGGTACGGCGATTCAGGATGCGTCATCGCGTCGATGAGCGCGAACACGGACGTGGAAAGTCCGAGCGCGATGCCGAGCGAGAGCGTGGCTATCGCGACGAAGCCGGGCGACCTGCGCAGCGTGCGGCTCGTGCGCGGAACCGACGCGAAGAGCGCGCGAAAAAACTCGACTATGTCTTTCACGCGGTCTCGAACCGTGGCCATTCTGTGAAAACTCCGGTGTATCGGTACGCCGACACAGTGTCACCATGCGCTCCCGGCGTCAAGAACAAAAACGCCGCAGGTCTACGCAGATAGTCGCGCAATTTGCGAAAACCTGCGAAAACCTGCGTCTACCTGCGGCAAGTCCTTTTTTTTTGGGATTGGCACGGAGTCATGATTCGCAGTACGTTCGCGTGCGTCGCCGCATTTCAACGAGGAGAGATCGGATGATTCGCAGGCTGCTTCAGTTTGCCATTGCCGCGTCATTGTTGCCATCGCCTCTCGCGGCGCAACCCGCGCACTACGGGCGCCAACCCGGCATCGACGTTCAGCACTACGCGTTCGCCGTCGCGCTGAACGACTCCACCGACGAGATCGCCGGCGATGCGACCGTCACCATAAAATTCACGCGCGACGGGCTCGCGACTTTCTTTCTCGATCTCGCGTCCGCTGCGGGCGGCAAAGGAATGACCGTTACCGCGGTCACCGCCGACGGCAGCGCGCTCGCGTACTCGCATCGCGACGACCGCCTCAACATCACGCTCGGCCGCGCGACGAAAGCCGGCGAGCAGCGCAAGTTCACCGTCCGCTATCACGGCATCGCATCCGGCGGATTGGCAATCGGCAAGAATCGCTATCAGGAGCGCTACTTCTCCTCGCGCAACTGGCCCGACCTCGCGCACAGGTGGCTCCCGGTCATCGATCACCCGTCCGATAAAGCCACAGCCGAGTTTATCGTCACGGCGCCGGAGAAATATCTGGTCGTATCGAACGGCTTGCTGCAGGAGGAAATCCTCCTCGGCGATGGCCGCAAGACGACGCATTGGAAACAGTCCGTACCCACCGCGATCTGGCTCTACAACATCGCCGTTGCGCAGTTCGCCGTGCACCACGCGGGACTCGTGAAAGGCGTCGAGCTGCAATCGTGGGTGGCGCATCAGGACGCCGCCAAGTTCGCCGCGCTCGATGAACCGGGACGTCAGGCCGTCGAGTTCTTCAGCGAGAACATCGGGCCGTATAGCTACGAGAAACTCGCGAACGTCGCCGTTGCAGGCGGCGGCGGCGGGATGGAGCACGCGAGCGCGATCTTCTACGGCGAAAATTCGGCGGACCGGCCCAATGCCGGCTTGGTCTCCCACGAGATCGCGCATCAGTGGTTCGGCGACGCGGTCACGGAAGACGAATGGGATGATGTGTGGCTCAGCGAAGGATTCGCGACCTACTTCTCGAACCTGTTCACGGAGCATTACAGCGGTCGCGAGGCGTTCGTTGATGCCCTCGTGCGCGGCCGCACAGGTGCGTTCCGCGCGGAGCGCCAGCAGAAGACGGCGGTCGTGCACCAAAATGCGAAGGCCACCGGCCCCGACCTCACGCAAGTGCAGTACGCGAAGGGCGGCTGGATCCTTCACGTGCTCAGAGGGCAGGTGGGCACGGACAATTTCTGGAAGGGAATCCAGAGCTACTATAAGCGCTATCGCGACGGCAGCGCGACTACCGATGATCTGCGCCGAGCGATGGAAGAGGTATCGGGCCAGGATCTCGCGTGGTTCTTCACGCAGTGGCTCACCCGCGTTGACGCGCCGGTGATCGATGGAAGCTGGAGCTACGATGCGAACGCAAAAAAAATCATCGTCGAGCTCGCGCAGACTCAGCCGGGCCAACCATATAGAATGCCGATGGAAGTCGGCGTGGCACCCGACAGCGCCGGCGCTCCGATGAAAATCGAAAAGATCGAGATGACGCAGATGAAGCAGCGATTTGAAATACCGGCTGACCACGCGCCACGCGATGTGACGCTGGATCCAAACGTCTGGATGCTGATGGAAGCGAAATTCGTGAAGCGCTAGGGGAGAAGAACATGCAAAGAATTCTTTCAATCGCTCTCGCGCTCGCCGCAGCAACCGCGCCACTCGATGCGCGCGACACCTACCCCCGCCAGCCGGGCATCGTGATCCAGCACTACGTGTTCGGTCTCACACTGAGCGACTCCACCGACTCGATCACAGGCGAAGCGCAGGTCACGATCCGATTCGTGAGAGACGGATTGAAAACATTCTTCCTGGATTTCGCGAACGAATCGAAGGGAAAAGGGATGACCGTCGACACCGTGCTGGCGGATGACAAGCCGGTCACGTTCAAACACTCGGACAACCATCTCGTCATCGCGCTCGCGCAGCCAGCGAAGTCCGGTGATTGGCATCGCTTCACGATTCGCTATCACGGCATCCCGGCGAACGGCCTCCGCACCGGCGTCAACAAATACAACGAGCGCTGTTTCTTCTCCTGGAACTGGCCCGACAAGGCGCGCGAGTGGCTGCCGATGATCGATCACCCGTCGGCGAAAGCCACGAGTGAGTTCGTGATCACCGCGCCGCAAAAATATTCCGTGATCGCAAACGGTCTCTTGCAGGAAGAAACGATCCTCGGCGATGGCCGAAAAATCTCGCACTGGAAAGAATCCGTGCCGATCGCCTCTTGGCTCAACGCGATCGGTGTGGAAGAGTTCGCCGTGCACCACGCCGGTCTCGTGAAAGGAGTGCCGCTGCAGACGTGGGTCTCGCACCAGGATCTACCCGCGAGCATTGACCGGTTCGAAGCAACCGCGCGCCGCTCGATCGAGTTTTTCAGCGAGAACATCGGCCCGTACAGCTACGAAAAAATGGCGAGCGTGAACGCGCCATTCGATGGCGGCGCAACCGAGCACGCGAGCGAAGTCTTCTATGGCGACGGCGGCACGCGCGCCGGCGCGCCGCCGCCCGTTGCGGGTCGCGGCGGTGCGGCGGGCGGTCGCGCGGGTGGCGGCGGGCGCGCGAACGTGGTGATCGGCGGAGCCGGCGCGGGCGGAAGCGGCGGCGTGATCTCGCACGAGATCGCGCATCAGTGGTTCGGCGACGCCGTCACCGAGAGCGACTGGGACGACGCGTGGCTCTCAGAAGGATTCGCCACGTACTTCGCGCTGCTCTACGACGAGCACTACGTGGGCCACGATCAGTTCATCAACGGCGTGAAGGGAATGTTCACGCGGGCGATCGCCGCTGAAGCACAAAGCAAGCTTCCCCTGGTTCATGAGAACATCGACGATCTGCGTGGCGTGATTCCGCAGCTCGTGTATCAAAAGGGCGGTTCGGTTTTGCAGATGCTGCGCGGCCAAGTCGGGACGCAAACATTCTGGAAGGCGATCCGCGAGTACTACGCGCGTCATCAAAACGGCAACGCGACGAGCGACGATTTGCGGCGCGCGTTCGAGCAGGCTTCTGGTCAGGACCTCAATTGGTTCTTCGACCAGTGGCTGCACGGGACAACAACGCCGGCGCTCGAGGGGAGCTGGTCGTACGATGCCGCGGCGAAGAAGATCGTCATCGATCTCGCGCAGACGCAGGCGGGCAAACCGTTCAAGCTTCCGATCGAGATTGGAATTGTTGTCGACCCCGCCACCGCGGCGCCCGCTGGACGCGGCGGTCAGGCCGAACCGGCCGTTCGAATCGAGAAGATCGAACTGAATCAGGCGAAGCAGCGTTTTGAAATCGCCGCGGAAAAGGCGCCGAAGTCTCTTATGCTCGATCCGAATAGCTGGATCATGATGGAACCACCCAAGTTCGTGGCGCGGTAAGCGGCACTCAGATTAGGTTTAGCTGTTCGCGGGCGTAATTCAGTTGGTAGAATGCCAGCTTCCCAAGCTGGACGTCGCCGGTTCGAGTCCGGTCGCCCGCTCTGCAGTTACCGATGTCCGAACGCGCCGCCTAGTGATACCCGCGCGTCAGCATCCGTTGCGCGGCGGCCTTGTACGATCCGAGCGCACGATCCGGTACATGCCAGCCCATCGAATCTGCGAGCCGGTCGTAAACATTGAAGAGGTACGCGACGTGGATCGCATCCACCAGCGCTGCTTTCTCGACTCCCGTCGCAAATACCGCCCTGGCGTCGTCCGGAGTCAGCGCTTCGTGCTCAAGGGTCATCTTGCGCAGAAAGCGAAGCGTGGCCTTCAACTTGGCATCGATAGCTGCGGACTCGAAATCGTCGAGCACCTGCTCCGTGAGTTTTTCGTCGAACGCGATCGCCGCGACCGCGGCGTGGGAGTTCGTTCAGAACAAGCACTGGTTGAGCCGCGACACAAACGCCGCAAACAATTCACGCTCGCCCGCGGTCCAGGCAGAGGGTCCGCGCATCGCCTCGTGCGTGTGGATCGTGTGCGGCTCGCCAAAGAAGTCCTTCCGGTACGTAATCGTTCGCACGACGTCCGGCGCGCGAAAGCCGGACATCAACCGGATCATCGCGAATTTCATCCGGTCGGCCAGACGCTCGCCGCGTTCCACGACTTTCAATCTCATGCCCGCGCCACTGCATCGAGTGCAGCGCTCGCGCGCTCGCCGGCCGCTCCCAGCGCTGCCGCCACGATCAGCTCGAACAACTGATCTTCGCTGTACTGCTCGCGCAAACGATCCACGTCTTCGTCGGTCACCGTGTATGCGCGGTCTCGAATTTTTTGAACGAGCACAGCAAGATCAGCCGGCGGTTTTCCCGCCGCTAAGTCCCGGCGCAGCGCGGCGTCGGTAGAGCCCGCGCCGTCGAGCACTGCGTTGCGGGTCGCGGCGAGAAACGGTGACAGCCGATCAGAATTCGTGGAGACCATTGGCTCGCGAGCGTAGGGGAAGAAAGCGTAGCCCGTTGCGATCCCTCCGACAAGCACAGGTTGCGATCCGCGTGGAACTGGCCCGTCATTGCCCGTCGCACTACTATGGGGACAGCGGCGACTTTCGCGACGACGCGGGTCTCATCGCTGTCCACCCCCCACCTGGACGGGCCGAGTGCGCAAATTCGCAGGTCTCCTGCTCGGATCGCTGTTACTCGGCGCCTGCGCGGGAACCGGAGCCCCGCCGGATCCGCAGCTCGCGGCGCAGTGGATGCGCACCTCGCTCGCCTTTGCGCGCAGCGAGCGACTCGGTGCGCCGATCGCGGCGCGGGTTTCCGCGTACGGCTCGCTCGCACTCTACGAGGGATATGCGTCCGATGCACGTTCGCCGCTGCGGTCGCTCGCAGGCCAGCTCAACGGGCTGAGCGCGCTTCCGTCTGCGGGCGATGCTGGAACGATGGACGGAGCGACTGTCGCTGCGGAGGCCGAGCGGGTCGTGCTCGACTCACTTTATCGCGACGGTTTCGCCAGCACGCGCCGCACGATCGACTCGCTCGCCAAAGCGCAGGTCGCCGCGCGCGTAGCTGCTGGTGTGAGCGGCGGTGTGCGCGACCGATCGCTCGCTCACGGACGCGCGCTCGGGAACGCACTGCTGGCGTGGGCCGCCACGGACAGCTTTTTCGCCACGCGCGGACGGCCGTGGGTCGCGCCTGTGCGCCGAGATCAGTGGGCCAACACGGCGACCACCGACCAGTACATCCCGCAGATGCTCTCGGGCGAGAGCGACGTCGTCGTGACCAAGAATCCGGGGACATCGATGGACTTCGAGCGCGTCTCGGAGAAATGGGTCTTCACCAACCGGCCGAAAGCCGCGGGCTCCACGACGCTCCCTGCGTTCAATCCCACAAAACCCACCGAGCCGTATTGGGGAAAGCTGCGCACGTTCGTCATCAGAGACGGCGACGAGTGCGCGCCGCCGCCCGCGCTGCCGTACTCCGAGAAACCCGGATCCGAATTTTGGAAAATGGGGAAAGAGTTCTACGACTCCGTGCGAGCACTCACGCCGGAGAAAAAGCAGATCGCGCTATTCTGGGCCGACAACCCTATCGCGACGGGAACTCCGGGCTTCCACTGGACGAGCGTGGACAACCAGATGGTTGCGCGTCGAAAACTCTCCGCTGATCAGGCGGTCGAACTCTACGCGCTCACGTCGCTCGCAGTCGCCGACGCGTTCATTGGTTGCTGGAAGGAGAAGTATCGCTCGCTCGTCGTGCGCCCCGTCGCGTATGTGCAGCGCGTGTTCGATCCGAAGTTCACGACGCTCTTCGCGACGCCGCCGTTTCCCGAGTATCCGTCCGGCCACTCGACGCTCTCCGGCGCGGCGGCCTACGTGCTCGCGAAAACACTCGGCGACACCATTCCGTTCGTCGACTCGACGCAGGTCGACATCGGACAGCCGCCGCGCGCGTACAAATCTTTCACGGCGGCGCGCGACGAAGTGGCGATCTCGCGGGTGTACGGCGGCATTCACTTCATGCGCGCGGTGACGCTGGGACTGGTGCAGGGGGAGTGCATCGCAAAGCGTGTGCTCGAGAAACTCAAGACGCGGAAAGGCGCTTGAGTAAAGTGCGTTTTGCGTCGCTGCTGATTGTACTCGCGGCCTGTTCGCGCGCGCCGTCCGTCGATCCTTCATGGCATCAGGAGTCCGGCTACCGCTGGCGCGCGCTCGCAGTGCCCACGCGCGGTCACACGGGCTTCACGCAGCTCACGGCAGCCGCGACCGGCATTACGCATCGCAACGACGTTGACGATGAGCACGCGCTTGCCAACCGGAACCTGTTGACCGGCGCGGGAGTCGCGGTCGGCGACGTCGACGGCGATGGCCTCCCCGATCTGTTCTTCGCGTCCGTCGAACATCCGGCCGCGCTGTACCACAACAACGGCGGCTTTCATTTCACCGACGTCACCGCCTCGAGCGGGATCGACACGAAAGGACTCGCCACCACCGGAGCGGTCTTCGCCGACGTAAATGGCGACGGCGCGCTCGATCTGATCGTCGGCACGCTCGGCGGCCCGCTCAAGCTCTGGCTCAACGACGGTCACGGACACTTTACCGATGCGACCGCGGCCAGCGGGCTCGACAGCGGCTACGCGGTGACCACGCTCACGCTCGCGGACGTGGACGGCAGCGGGACGCTCTCGCTCTACGCCGCGACGTACAAAAAGCGGAACGCGCTCGACGAGTATCCGCCGCAAGAGCGCGAATTCAATCAGGTCGTGAAGAAGGTCGGCGAACAGTACGAAGTGCTCGACCCGTGGAAGTCCGTGTACCGGATCGTGGACAGTCCGACTCGCGGCGGCATCGTGCGCTCGCAGCGCGCGGATCCAGACCTCTTCTATAAGAGCGACGGGCACGGCCATTTCACGCGTGTGCCGCTCGCGCACAATCCGCGCTTTACCGACGAAGACGGAAAGCAGCTCGCCCAGGAGCCGGATTATTTCACGCTCGCCGCGCGATTCTACGACGTGAACGGCGACGGCGCGCCCGACCTCTACGTCTGCAATGACTTCGAAGACCCGGACCAGTTCTGGCTGAACGATGGCAAGGGAAACTTTCGTCTCGCGCCGCGACTGGCCGTGCGCGAGACGAGCAACACCTGCATGTCCGTGGATTTCTCAGACGTGGACCGCGATGGGCACGTGGACTTCTTCACGGCCGACATGCTCGCGCCCACGCTCGCGGCGCGGCAGCGGCAGATCCCGACGCATACACCGCTGCCCAAAACCATCGGGCTCGGCACGGATCGTCCGCAGTGGATGCGCAACATGCTGCAGCTCGGTCGCGGCGACGGCACGTGGGCGCCGGTCGGCGACTATGCGGGGGTTGCCGCCACGGACTGGACGTGGGGCTCGGCGTTTCTCGACGTGGACCTCGACGGCTACGAGGACCTGCTCGTCGTGAACGGCCACCGGTGGGACGTTCGCGACGCAGACACGTTCGAGCGCCTCCGAAACAGTTTTCCGAGCGTGCCGTGGAATCGTCAGCAGGGCGCGTTCCCGCGGCTCGCCGCGCGCAGCGTCGCAATGCACAACAATCGCGACTCGACGTTCAGTGATGTGAGCCGCGCGTGGGGATTCGGCGTGGACGACGCGATCTCTCATGGAATCGCGCTCGCCGATCTCGACGGCGACGGCGCGCTCGATGTAATCGTGACGCGCCTCGACGCGCCGCCCGTCGTCTACCGGAACGAGACGGCCGCACCTCGCGTGGCCGTGCGTCTGAAGGGTCGCGCGCCGAACGGGCAGGGAATCGGCGCGCTCGTCACGGTGCGCGCGGCGTCGCTTCCCGTACAATCGCGCGAGATGACCGCCGGCGGATACTACCTCTCCGGAAGCGACGCCGAGCTGGCGTTCGCGACGGGCGCAGACAGCGCGGTGACGATCGAGGTGCGGTGGCGCGATGGGACGCTCAGCACTGTTTCCGGCGCGCGGCCCAATCGCCTGTACGAAATGGATCAGTCAGCGGCGGTTGCATCGCCGCCTCGTGCGCCGGCGCCCTCGCGAGCGGGCGGGCCACTCTTCGAGAACGCGACCGCGTTGCTCGGCGGACACACGCACGTCGACTCGCCGTTCGATGATTTTTCGCGCCAGCCTCTGCTGCCGAATCGCTTCAGCCAGCTTGGTCCCGGCGTCAGCTGGATTGATGTCGATGGCGACGGGCGCGTTGATCTCGTGGTCGGCACCGGGCGCGGCGGTTCGCTCGCCGTGCTGCGCAACGAAGGCGCGCGCTTCTCGCGCGTTGCTGTCGGCGGTGGCGCCGCGCGCTGGGACCTGACCACCGTTCTCCCCGTTCCCGACGGACGCGGCGGCACGACACTGCTCGCTGGACAGTCGAACTACGAAACATCATCGCCCGCCGAAGCGCTCAGCGTGCCGTCGGTAATCGGATTTCCAATGCGCGGCGCGAGTGCGCAGGCGCCGCAGACCGTCGAGCGCGGCGACACCGCGAGCGTGGGTCCGATGGCGCTCGGCGACGTGAACGGCGACGGGCGACCCGACCTATTTGTTGGCGCACGTGTGATCGCCGGAGCGTGGCCGCTCCCCGCGCCGTCGCGAATTTATTTGCGCGCTGCAGACGGCGGCTGGGTACGCGACACGCTGAATGCGAAAATACTTTCGTCGCTCGGCCTCGTGTCGGCAGCGGTGTTCGCCGATCTCGACGGCGACGGCTGGCCCGAACTGATCGTCGCGACCGAGTGGGGGCCGGTGCGTGTGCTGCACAATGACAAAGGCCGGTTCCGCGACGTCACGCGCGAAATGGGCCTCGCGGATCGCACGAGCCGCTGGAACGGCGTTGCCGTTGGCGACTTCGACGGCGACGGACGACTCGACATTGTCGCGACGAGCTGGGGCCGCAACATTCCCTGGAAAGCCACGCCCGACCGGCCGCACGAACTGGTCGTCGGCAACTTTGGCGGCCAGGGACTCGGGCTCGTGTTCGCGCGCCGCGACTCCGCAAGCGGCCGCGAGATGCCGCTGGAATCGTTCTCGCGGCTCGGCGTGGCGCTCCCCGACGTGCGGCGCAGGATCGCGACATACACCGACTACGCGAAGTCGAGCGTCGATGATGTGCTCGGCACGTCCGCGAAAAATGCGGTTCGTGTTGGCGCAACAACGTTCGACCACACGCTGTTTCTCAATCGCGGCGATCATTTCGAGGCGCGCTCGCTCCCATCCGCCGCACAGCTCGCGCCGGCATTCGCCGCCGTGGTCGCTGACTTCGACGGCGACGGGCATGAGGATCTCTTCCTCGCGCAGAATTTTTTCGCGACTGAGATCGGCACGATGCGCTTCGACGCTGGTGCGGGTGTGCTGCTTCTCGGCGACGGGCGCGGAAGTTTTCGCGCACAGTCGGTGTTGCAATCGGGAATCGAAGTGCTCGGCGATCAGCGCGGCGCCGCCGCGGCCGACTACGACGGCGATGGCCGCGTAGATCTCGCGGTCACACAGAACGGCGCCGCGACGACGCTCTGGCATAACGTGCGCGCGACGCCGGGCCTTCGCGTGCGCCTCGACGGTGGGCCATCGAACCCCCTCGGCATCGGCGCTCAGCTGCGAATTATTGCCGGCGCGACACGCGGACCTGTTCGCGATATCCACGCGGGAAGCGGCTACTGGTCGATGGATGGCGCGGTGGCCGTGCTCGCATTGCCCGCAGGCGCCACCGCCGTTTGGGTCCGGTGGCCGGGAGGGCGCGAGGAGACGATTCCCCTCGGCGCCGGTCAGCGCGAGGTCACGATCCGCGCGAAGTAGGTTTCTTTCTCGCCGGCCCCGACTTCGTCCAGATCGCAATCACGCCGCATCCGGCACTGCGCCCCGCGAACTCGCCCGGCACGTCAGACGCTCCAGTGTAGATCTCAAGCGCCGCGATGTCCTTGATGGGGATCGTCGGCCCGAAGTACGGGTCAACTCGTTCGTCAACGATGTACTCGGGCTTGCACTGCATCGGCGCGCGCGTCATCTGGATGAAGCATCCCGATCCGCCGCCGCAATGCACTTCTACGCCGCGCAGACTTCGCATCGCGTCTTGAAGGTTGGCGTATCCGGCAGCGTCGATCTGTTCGCGCGTGATGTACTGGCCCTGCCCGGTGACCCGGCGTCGCTCGAAGTCGACCAGGCGCCTATCAACCGCAGGCGGGGCGGCGACGCTGACGCGCGGTAGCGATTGCGCCGAACCGCCTGCGGCACTCGACGAGTCCAGCTCGACGGTGCGTGCCATGTGCTCGCCGGGCACCAGGGCGACGACGAGCGGCGTAATCGGATAGCCGGCGGCGCGTACGAGAAACCTGACCAGACCGCTGGGCAGCGAATCAAACCTGAAATCACCGACGGAGTCGGACACGACGGTCCGCGAGTTTCCCGTAAGGATGATTTCGACTTTCGCGAGCGGGGCACCGGAGACCTTGTCTACGATCGTCCCACTTAGCGTCGCACGGTTCGACTGCGCCCGCGCCCACGGTGCGGCAAGCAGGATACCGACTAGAATCCGCAGAACTCGCGCATAAGACCTCACGCTTCGCAAGCTACAGCCTATCAATGCTTGCGCAATACGCACGACCTTTGCATAGTGTTCGTTGGACACAGCACCAGTATCGCCCTGTTGAGCTAAGCCCCACAAAATTGTCCCGCTGCTCTGAGCGACGCCGTTCAGTGTTCCCCCACCCGCACCAAGGCATCTCAATGACACGTGCGTGGATTCGTCGATCTCTGCATCTCGCTGCAGTATTCGCTTCGCTGGCGGTGTACGCAGGTGCCGCCCAAGGCCAAAGCATGACCTTCAGCGGAAAGGTCACCTCGCAGGGAATACCGCTCGGTGGCGCAAGTGTCGGGCTGCAGGACATCGGCGCCGGCGCGATTACCGACGCCGAGGGCAAATACACGTTCAAGATCGACGTCGCGAAAGCTCGCGGCCGCACGCTGAACCTCACCGCGCGCATGATCGGCTTCAGCCCGAAGCTGGCGCCAGTGGTGATCGCGGCCGGGCGTGTCGATAAAGATTTCGAACTTGTGAAGGACGTGCTGAACCTCGAGCGGATCGTGGTGACCGGCGTCAGCGGCGCGACTTCGCAGAAGAACACCGCGTTCGCCGTCGGAGTGGTAGATGCGACGCAACTGAAAGAAGCACCGGCCACATCGCCGCTCGGCAGCCTCGAGGGGAAAGTGGCGGGTGCCAGCCTCGTGACTACGTCCGGGCAGCCGGGCTCCGAGCCGGCAATTCGGCTTCGCTCCGCGACGAGCCTCACGGGCACTTCGGATCCGCTGCTGATCGTTGACGGAACCATTACGCGACTTGGCCTCGCCGACATCAACAGCGAGGACATCGAGCGCATCGAAGTGATCAAAGGCGCCGCCGCGAGTTCGCTCTACGGATCGGACGCGGCCAATGGTGTGGTGCAGATATTCACGAAGCGTGGTGCGAACCTCGCTGAGGGCCAGACGAACTTCACGTTCCGCAACGAGTACGGTTCGAGCGCGCTCCCGCGGAAGCTGCCGAACAACACATCGAACGACTATCTGGAAGATGCTTCACACCAGTGGATCCTCGACGTCAACGGGAACCGCCAGGAGAAGCCGGACAAGATCTCGAACAATCCGTACCCAGTGACGTACGACCAGTTCAACCAGGTGTTCAAGTCCGGGATCGACATGACGAACTACATGTCGATCGGGCAGCGCCGCGGCTCGACGAACTTCAACGTCTCGTTCCAGAACACCCACGAGACCGGCGTGATGGCGATTCTGAAAGGCTTCAGCCGGCAGAACCTTCGCGTCAATCTCGACCAGGCGCTTTCCGACAAGTTTGATATCTCCGCCGGCGCGTTCTACGGTCGCTCGACCTCCGACCAGCAGGGTGACGGAACGACCAGCGTGTTCTTCGGCCTCCGCTTTCTGGAGCCGAACATCAATCTGCTGGCGACGAATCCCGACGGTTCGCCATACGTTGCGAACATCAAGCAGCCCCCGCTCTCGAACAACGTCGTGAACCCGCTGTACGGGCTCTTCACCCGTCAGATTTCAACCGATCGCGACCGGTTCACTGGCACGTTCAAGGCGCGTTACCGGCCGTTTGAATGGCTCACGGCTGAAGGCAACGTGAACTACGACGAGTCGAACCAGGCATACAAGAGGCTGACGCCGTTGGGCTTCCTCTCCTCGAGCGGCGCCGCCAGCAAGGGCTCGCTGTACGAGTCGCAGGCGAACAACCGCTCGAACAACATCGGCGCGACGCTCACTGCATCGAAGTCGTGGAAGTGGCTCACGAACACCACCAAGCTCGCGTGGATCTTCGAGGACCAGACCAACGCATTTCTCGAGGTGAACGCTACGGCGCTCGCCTTGCCAAAAGTGCCGGAGTTCTCGGCGGCGCTGCAGGATCCAGCGTTCCCGGTGCAGCCAGGCTCGTCCACTCAGATCACCCGCAACCAAGACATCTTCGCGGTCACCACGTTCACCATCAAAGACCGCTACATCTTTGACGGCCTGATTCGCCGCGACGAATCGTCGCTCTTCGGCGCCGCGCGCCGCGGAGCCGATTACCAGCGGCTTTCGTTCGCGTACCGTCTCTCGCAGGACTTCCACATCAAGGGCGTGGACGAGTTCAAGCTGCGCGCGTCATATGGAACGGCCGGACTTCGTCCGCCGTGGGACGCGCAGTACGAAGTGTTCCAAGTCGTGGGAGGAAGCCCGCAGAAGGTCACGCTGGGAAATCCGGACCTGAAACCAGCGTACTCGCGCGAACAGGAGTTCGGCTTCAACATGGCCTTCCTGCACGACTACACGCTCGACTACAGCTACTCGAACAAGATCACTTCCGACCAGATCATGCAGGTGCCGGTATCGGCGGCGACTGGGTATCTAAACGAGTGGAAGAACGCCGCCACGCTCGCAGGGAAAACGCACGAGATCGCGCTCGGCGCGGTGCTGGCGTCGAAGCGCGACTTCTTCTGGCGCCTCAGCATCTCGGGAGACCACACCACGCAGAGGATCACGGCGCTGAGCGTTGGCTCGTTCAACGTCGGCCCCGATGCCACCACCGCGATGTTCCACATCTGCGCTCCGTGCGATTTCGGAATCATTTACGGCAATCAGTGGATCCGCACTCCCACGCAGCTTCAGAATTCGCTCACGTCTCATCAGATCGGCGGCGCGGCGAGCGACTATCAGCTCAATGAGAATGGCTTCTTCGTCGCGAAGTCGGCGTACCATACCATCAACGAGCGGCCGCTCATCGCGTCTGATGCGAGCGGCACGACGGTGCTGCCGATCGGCAACGTCAATCCCGACTTCAACCTTTCGCTGAATACGAACTGGCAGTACAAGGCGCTCTCGCTGAACGCCGTGTTCACGTATGTGAAGGGCGGAAACATCTACAACATGACTCGCCAGTGGGGCGGGTTCAGCGAGAACCGCGATCCGGTCTACGACCAGCGCGGCAAGCCGGCGCTCGAGCAAAAGCCGGTGACGTACTACGCCGCCTTCTACGACGGCATCACGCCGAACGACTACTTCGTCGAAGACGGCTCGTACATCCGGCTGCGTGAGTTGTCGTTCAACTATCAGTTGCCGAAATCGTTCGTGAGCGGGCTCAAACTCGGCGGCATCGAGTCGGCGCGCATCGGCCTCGTGGGTCGCAATCTCTGGACCTCCACGAAATACTCGGGATACGACCCCGACGTTTCCAACGCGGGAAGCGGCTACAGCCACTTCCTCCAGCGCGTAGACTACTTCTCATATCCTGCGTACCGCACGATCACTCTCATGCTCGAACTCGGCTACTAGGCCGCGAGCCCAACCAATGAGGACGTCGATAATGAACCTGACACGACTCGTTAGAGGGCTTGGCATCGTGGCCGCCATGGTGGTGGTCGGATGCAAGTCACTCGACATCAAGAATCCGAACGCGCCGGATGCCGTGCGCGCGCTCGCCGATCCGGCCGCACTCGAGGCTGTCGCGAGCGGCTCGTTGCGCACGTGGATGAACACGTACGAGACGAATCCCAGCACGGTGCTGTGTGTGCAGGCCAACTCGTGCACCGCGAGCTGGAACAACGACAACATGCGGCATTACGGGGACGTCCCAGGCACTAGCTCCGACTGCGCGCAGCGCTGCGGATGGGCGAACGACCCGAGCGCCGTCCAGCGCGACAGCCCGTTGAACTACTGGTCCGGGTACTACAGCGCGCTCTCGTCTGCGAACGACGTGCTCAAGGCCATCCGCCAAAACAAACTGGTGATCGTCGACGTGGCGACCACTAAGCGAGCGGAGACTATAGCGCAGTTGATGCAAGCCGCAAACATGGCCGAGCTCGCCCTCAACTACGACAAGGGCTACATCGCGTTCGACTCCACAGATCTGACTGCGCTCGTGTACGTGGATCGCAAGAAGATGCGCGACGCCGCGCTGTCCAAGTTTGACGCGACCATCGCGCTCGCAGGCGCGAATACCTTCACCACGCCGGCGGGCTGGACCAACGGCAACGCGTATACCAACGTCCAGATCGGCAAGATTGCAAACACGATGGCCGCGAGGCTGCTGGCGTACTGGGCGCGAAGCGCGGCCGAAAACGCGACGGTCGACTGGGCGCGAGTGGCGACGTATGCGTCGAAGGGCATGTCCACCGGCGGCAGGTTCGACTTCGTTTTCGTCGGCGACGGCTGCACCGCATTCTGCCCGGAAGTGCTCACCTGGTTCGACGACCCGACCTCGGGCCGCGTGCATACCCGCATCGCGCACATGCTGGACGCGACGCAGCGGGACCCGTTTGACTCAGTGGCTGGCGGAAGCCCGCCACCGCATTCGGCTGACAAGCGATACGGGGACGGATCGTACGGCACCGCGAGCATGGTCTCGGGCTACGGAAACATTCCGAAGACCGCAGCAGCTGGAACGGATTTCATGTGGTCCTCACAGAACGTGATGCGGCCGAGCCGTGGTCAGTACCACCAGTCGAACACCGGATTCATCCGGTGGGATTGCGACGGTCAGGACGACGCGAACTCCATCGGCAACGGCTATTGTCCGTACCCGGTTCTCATGGCGGCGCAGAATGACCTGATCTGGGCCGAAGCGCTCCTCCATACGGGCGATCTGGCCACGGCAGCGACTCTGATCAACAACTCACGCGTCACACGCGGCGGACTGCCCGCAGCGACGGCGGCCGACGGCCTGGCAGGCCTCACGACCAAGCTCAACTACGAGCAGGAAGTGGAGCTCTTCTCGCTTGGCGCAACGTCGTTTTATAACAATCGCAGGTACGACAACCTGATCGCGGGCACGCCGGCGGAGATGCCGGTGCCGTGGAAGGAACTGGGAGTGTTCGGTCAGCCGCTCTACACGTGGGGAGGTCCGGGTAACCCGAGGCAGTCACCGACGCCTCCGTAACCTGCGGACCGAGGACCGAAAAGACCGAAGACGGAATGGGCGGGGAGGCCGGTGGCCTCCCCGCCCATTCCGCTTTTATTTCGTTGGTGCCTTGGAGTAAATGCCTATCAAATGGCTGCGCAGGTCAGGCGAAAACTGGGTGGTCGGCGTGTTGAACCGGATCAGCCGGGTCCTTCGCGTTGGCATGTGGCAGTCGATGCAGTCCGTTATCAAGCGGGTGCCGATCTTCTCCGCCTGAGGATGGCCGGCGGTCGTGTGGCACGTCAGGCACTTCGGCACGAACAGCGCCACCGCTCGTTGCGGCTGGTGAACGTCGTGGCAGGTCGAGCAGGACATATTCGGGCTTGAGACGAAGCACTTCGAGCGCCGCAGCATCCCGACCTGATTGCCGTGGACGTCCGGCACCGAGTCGGCGCGGTCGGGCTCGGGCACGAAGAAGTCATCGAGCTTGTCGCCAGGCTGGAACGAAAAGGAACGCGCACTTGGCTTTCGAAGGCCCGAATGGCACAGCGCGCAGCTGTCGAGCCGCCTCTCCCTTGGCAGGCTCGCCGGGTTGATGATGTATCGTCCCTGCGCGTCCGCAGGGCGCGAGGTCTGATACTCGACGTGCTGGCGTGCGGGGCCGTGGCACTTTGAGCAGGAAACCCCCAGCATGTATTCGCCCGAGTACCTCGGCTCGCCGCCGGCCGGTATTGGCCGGAAGTATGTGCTGTGACACTCCAGGCACTGCGCGGGCACGAATCGCCCGAAGTCGATCTTTCCATCACTGTAACCCGGACTGTTGATCCACTCGTCCGTCGCCGTCAGATAGGAAACCGGCAGTTGGAAGAGGAGGCCGTCGCGCCAGTAGAGATAAGATTGCCCCACTCTCCCGGATCCGATCACCAGGTCGATGCGTTCGGTTTTAGATCGAACGGCGGAGGCGTCGAACGCCGTTTGGTAGAACCCGCTACCGGACGTTTCCATCCTGAAGTAAATGTTCTGCCGCGCCGTGCGCAGAACGTTGTGCCCGGCAGTGAAGCGTCCCTTGATTGACTGGGAGTCCCCCGCAGCCGACGTATGAAAGTGAGCGGTCCCCACGAAGCTGTCGACGATCTTGCCGTGACATCCCTTGCACGCCGCGGATCCCGGCTCGGGTCCGGATGCCGTCGCCGCCAATGGCTTCTGTTCACATCCGGCCGCGAGGAGCAAGAGGAACGCGAGGAGCGAGCGGGGATCGTAGGCCATCTTAGGGTTTTAGAAGCCTGTCCTTCGTCCACATCACGACGGTGGCACACGCCCGCCCATTCACCTGAAACTGCGCGGGCGTCTCGAGCGCCGAGCTGTACGTCTCGATCGCACCAACGATGTCCGTGTTGAACTGACCGTCGATGTCACCCGGCGCATAGGAATCGAACCGAGCGTCATTGACGAAGAAATTGACGCAGCCCCCGGGCCGCGACGACTGGATCGTCCGGCCGCCGTTGCCGTTCGAGATTTTCAGTCCCGGCACCACCTGCAAGAGATCCGTGAGAACGAACGCGTGGCGCCGCTCGATTTCGTCCGGCGTCTGGAAATGTCCGAAACCGTGCAGTTTCCGCTCGTTGAATCCGACCTTGTCGAGCCCGCTGTCCATCTTGCCGACAACCTTCACGGCTGAGAGCAGGCGGGCCTCGGAGACCACGAAATCGAGCCGGCGCGGTTCCCGCTGATTGAGCATCGCTGCCTGAGTCACGGCGGCGAAGCCGATGCGCCGCGCCACCACTTCGAGCGTCCCCGACGGTAATCCCTCGAGCCGATACCGGCCCAGGCTGTCGGTCCGTGTTAGGCTCGCTGTGCCCGCGACGGCGACCTGCGCCCCGGCGACCGCAGCGCCGGATGCCTGCGTCACTCGGCCCGTCAGCACGGCGTTGCGTTGCGTGCTGGTCGCGATAGTAACTCCCATCGTCGCGAACAATGTGCCGTTCATCACGAGGGGCACTTCCGCCGTCACCTGAGCGCCGCGCGAGACCTGCACCGTGCCGTTGAGCGAACTCGGCAGGCCGCAAATCACGAATCGTCCATCCGCGCCCACGCGCGATGTGCGCACGCGCTCCGCGCTCGCGCCGGAGACCAAGTCCTTGTACACGAGCGACGCAGAGCCGCCCGCGAGCGCCGTGTCGGCATCGGCATCGGTCAGGAAGCCCATCACGATCGCGCCGCCGCGGTTCACGCCGCCGCGCGGGCACAAGCGATCGCGGAGCTCTTCGATCGACAGCTTCCGGAGGCTGTCGACCACCGCGCCGGGGAGCGACGCGCCTGCGGGCGACTGCGCCGCGGCGCGCGCAATCGGGCACGCCATCAGTGCGACCATCATACCGGCGCGCGCCACGCAGCCAGTGAACCGCATCGTGCCCAGCATCGACCGCTCTATGGGAGCGGCACCGTGCCGGACCGCCCGCAGGCTGTGCCCGTCGCGGTCGGCTGGCTTGAGGGCGACGTGGCGGTGATCAACTCGTCGATGCCTCCCTCGCACACCGTGCCATTCACGGTCACGTTCGTGGCCGTCAGGTGCAGGCTCGTCGCGCCGTATGCGTCGGTCGTGATCGCTATCGTGCCGGTCACGGCGATGTTGCTCACGATGAAAGTCCTGGTCGTCGTACCGGAATTCACGACGCAAGCGGTGAGCGAGCCCGTGAGCGTCAGTGTCCCGCTTCCTGTTCCAGACGAGGACGTGCCTGCGAGCGTGCCCTGATATGATCGTTGCCCGCCGTTCGGACAGCCGGCGCTATAGGCCAGTGCAAGCGAAAATGGACTCGTCAGCGGTTCCTTCTTAGAATTGATCGCAGACGCCACGCCGCTCCAGACGAAGGAGAGCATCGCGTACGCGTCGTCGTTGCTGACCGACGCGATCATACTCGTGTCGATGCCCACTTTCGTGCAGCCGGTGAAGGGAATGACGGCGAGCAGGGACAGCGAGAAGAGGCGATGACGCATCGGGCTCCGATAAGAAAGCTGCACCACCGACATAGTAGCCTTCGCGCACGGCCGGCACCACAAGCAACCCTCGCGTTGACCCTGTCGCCGTGGCATGTTGTGGCTCAATGACGTCCGAACTCGACCGCCTCCAAGCGGCACTCGCTGGCGACTACACGCTGGAGCGTGAGTTGGGGCGTGGCGGCATGGCCACCGTCTACCTCGCCATTGACGTCAAGCACGGGCGGCAGGTCGCCGTGAAAGTTCTTCTCCCCGAGCTCTCGACCTCGATCGGAGCAGACCGTTTTCTCCGCGAGATCAAAATCTCCGCGCGCCTCGCGCACCCGCACATCGTGCCGCTTCACGATTCGGGCGAAGCCGACGGCAGTCTCTACTACGTCATGCCGTTTCAAGAGGGCGAGTCGCTACGCGATCGCCTTGAACGCGACGGCGCGCTTCCACTGGATGAAGTGGCGAAAATCGTCCGCGACGTAGCCGAGGCGCTCACCTTCGCGCACCTGCAGGGGGTGATTCACCGCGATATGAAGCCGGAGAATATTCTCCTCGCCGGCAACAGCGCGGTGGTCGCGGACTTCGGAATCGCGCGGCTCATGCACGACACGGGATCGCACCGTCTCACCAGCGTCGGCATCGCAGTCGGCACCCCGGCGTACATGAGCCCGGAGCAAGCGGCGGGCGAGAGCGAAGTGAGCGCCGCCGCAGACATCTACAGCCTCGGATGCGTCGCGTTCGAGATGATCACGGGCAAGGCGCCATTCACTGGTCCGAGCATGCAGGCCGTGATGGCGCGCCATGCAATGGCGCCGGTGCCGTCGATTCATGCGATGCGCGCGAAAATTTCCGGCGACATCGATCTTGTGTTCGAGCGCGCGCTGAGCAAGACCGCGGAGGAACGCTTCACGACGCCGCTGGACTTCTCCGATGCCCTCACCCAAGCGCTGGCCCTCGATCCTTCAACCGGCGCGGCTCGCGCGTGGATGCGCCGGCATGTCACACTGACTCGCGCGATCGTCGGCGTTGCGGCTGCCGCGCTTGTGATTGGCGGAGGGGTGATCGTCTCCAGGCGCCGGGCCGCCGCCGCGCACATTCCGATGATCGCGGTGCTGCCGTTCCAGAATCTCGGCGGGGCAGAGGATGAGTACTTCGCAGACGGCGTGACCGACGAAATGAACTCCCGCCTCGCGAATATCAGCACGCTCGGCGTTATTTCCCGCGCCAGCTCCACGCGCTACAAGAAATCGACGCTCAGACTTCGCGATATCGCGCTCGAACTCGGCGCCGATTACATCCTCACCGGCACCGTGCGCACGGATCGCGCGGCCGACGGCTCCGGCAAAGTGCGCGTCACGCCCGCACTCGTGCGCATCTCGGATTATCGCGAGATCTGGAGCCCGTCCCCCTACGATGCGAACCTCGTGCCGGGAGACCTCATCACGCTGCAGGCGACCATCGCCGAAAAGGTCGCGTCCGAGATGAACGTCAAGTTGCTCGCCGCCGAGCGCTCGGGGCTCGCCGCGCAGATGACCGAGAGCCGCGAGGCGTACGAATATTTTCTGCGCGGCAATGCGGCAGCCACAGACTACGTGTCCGAGCCGCAGACGAGGAGCGCCGTGGAAATGTTCGAGCGCTCAGTGCAGATCGACCCGAACTTCGTTCAAGCGTGGGCGAAGCTCGGGGTGTCGGAGAGCAACTACTACTATTTCTTCGACCGTTCGCCGGCGCGCCGCGCGAAGGCGGAGGAGGTCGTCAGTCGCGCCGTCGCGCTCCAGCCGGCAAAGCCTGAGGTGATTCTCGCCGTCGGATTTCTCAACTACTGGGTGCACTCCGATTTCGAGGGCGCGCTCCGGGAGTTCGAAAAAATCCGCCGCTCGCAGCCGAACAACTCAGAACTCCTCTGGGCCGTCGCCCAGACCAAACGGCGCGAAGGGAAATGGGACGAGTCGCGCGTGCTGTTCGAACGGGCCTCCGCACTGAATCCTCGCTCGGAAGGATACCTCGTCGATCTCGCGACCACCGATCTCGCGATGCGACGCTTCGACGAATCGGGTCGATACTTCGACAAGGCGCTGGTGCTCAATCCAAAATCGCCGGTCGTGCACGTGCAGCGCGCGCTCGAGTTGCTCTCGTCCAACGGCGATGTCTCCGCCGCGCAACTGGCGCTCGCGGAAGGCATGCGACAGGTGGGCACACGGGCGATTCTCGCGATGCTCGTGCACCCGAACTTTCGCAACCGCATTGGCTCGCTCGGCGCTGTGTTCGGTGACAGCCTGACCGCGCTTACGCTGAACTCCGGCGTTCTCGATACGGCGGCGTATTTTCTCTCGAAGGGCGAATGGAGCCGGCTGCTGCAGAAATCGGCGCTGGCACGAGCGTATTTCGATTCGGCGCGCAGCGTACTGGCGCCGCGCGCGGTGCAGCGACCGAACGATCCCGCGGTCCACGCCGATCTCGGGATGGCGTATGCCGGCATGGGGCAGCACGACCAAGCCATCGCCGAGGCCCAGCTTGCCGTCCGGCTGCTTCCGCTCTCCAAGGACGCGGTGGGCGGGCTAAACCACGAATTCAATCTGGCGATGGTGTACACGATGGTCGGCGAATCCGACTCCGCGATCACCACGCTCGACATGCTTCGTCGCTTGCCCAGTGCCGCGACCGAGGCGGTGATCCGCACAGATCCGCGCTGGGCGGCGCTGCACAGCAATCCACGATTCTCAAGCTTGCTGCAGCCGATCAAGTAGAACGGCGCCGACGCGGTTGCACCTGCCCCCTGACTTTCGTATATCCGTAGGATTCTGTCCTACCGAATGCCTTCACCGGCGGACGCTCGCCAAGGAAAACTGTATGGGTACCCCACCGAATTCGACGACCGCGCACGCCCGTGTTGTCAGCCGCGCCTGGACCGATCCCGCATATCGCAACCGGCTTACGACCGATACGCACGCTGCGCTCGCGGAAGAAGGCATCAACGTCCCCGCCGGGATGCAGGTGAAGGTTCTGCAGAACACGCCGACGCTGCAGCATCTCGTGCTGCCGGTTGCCCCAGGCGCTGGTGCTGCGACGGCGGGCGATGGGATCCCATCGTCCGCGCTCGGCATCATCGGCGGCGCGTCGGATGGAATCATCGGTTCAAAGACCGGTGATGGCACAATCGGCCCGAGCCAAGGCACAATCGGTCCGAGCGGCGGCACGATCGGCCCGAGCCAAGGCACAATCGGTCCGAGCGGCGGCACGATCGGTCCGAGCCAGGGCACGATCGGTCCCACCGGCGGCACGATCGGCGGCGGGAAAACCGGCGGCGACGGCATCATCGGCGGCGGAACCAACAAGCCGAAGTCGTAGCACATCGCGCGTCTCTAACCGACCGCGAAGCTGGACATGTCAATCCCCGGTAAAATCCGGACCACTCTGGTGTGCATGCCGTGGTCGTCGACAGCACGGCCGAGTCTCGCGCTCGGCCTGCTGCAGGCGGGCGTGCGCGCGCGCGGACTTCGCTGCGATACGTACCATCCGAATCTCGAGTTCGCGTCGATGGTCGGCGCCGAGGCGTACGCGTTCGTGTCGGACACTCGATCGTGGTTCGCGCTCGCCGAGCATCTGTTCGCAGTGGACATCTTCGGCACCGAGGCGCTCGATTCGGATCGCTTTCTCGCCGGACTGTGCGGCCAGGGTCCGCTCGCCGACGGCGAGCGTCCGATGTTTTCGTTCGACACGCTGCTGACGCTTCGCGACCTCATCGTGCCTGCGTTCCTCGACCAGTGCACGAGTGCGTTGCTCGACGACGACCCGAACATCGTTGGATTCTCGTGCGTGTTCAATCAGGTCATGCCGAGCCTCGCGCTCGCGCGCCGTCTGAAGCAGGCCGACGCGCAGCTGACGACGCTGCTCGGCGGCGCGTGCGTGCACGGCGACATGGGGCGCGCGTATGCTCGCGTCTTTCCGGAGATCGTAGACCATGTGTTCACGGGCGAGTCCGACACGCTGCTGCCTGAGTTCCTCGAGCGATTTGCGGAGGGACGCGACTTCTCCGATATGCCGGGCATCGCGAGCGGCGCCGCGGGAGGAGAGCAGGCGCCGATGGTCGTCGCGATGGACAAGCTTCCAACGCCGATATTCGACGACTACTTCGCTCAGCGTGAGGCGCTGCAGCTCGCCGGAAAGAAACTCGAGCATGTGCGCGAGCTTCCGTACGAGTCGTCGCGCGGCTGCTGGTGGGGCGCGAAATCGCATTGCACCTTTTGCGGACTGAACAACGAGGGGCTGAGTTTCAGAGAAAAATCGACAGACAGAATACTCGCCGAACTCGCAGAGCTCTCCGCGCGCTACTCCTGCACGAGCTTCTCCGCAGCCGACAACATTCTTCCGCATTCCGGCTACACCAATCTTCTGCCGCGGCTCGCGGCTCAGCCCACGCAGTACTCGTTGTTCTACGAGATCAAGGCGAATCTGTCGCGTGATGACGTTCTCGCGCTGAAGTCGGCCGGTGTGAACCGGGTACAGCCGGGCGTGGAAGCGTTCAACGATCACGTGCTCAAGCTGATGCGAAAGGGCGTGACGGCCGCGCAGAACATTCAGCTGCTGAAATGGCTCGTGGAGCACGGCGTGGATCCGTTCTACAATCTGCTCGTGGGATTTCCGGGCGAAACGGAAGAAGACTACGAGGAAATGCTCGCGCTCCTGCCGCAGCTGTATCACCTCCCCGCGCCGACAGTCGGCTGCGCGGTGCTCGCGGAAGTTCACAGGTTCTCGCCGTTCTTCGACGACCCGGCCTCGTTCGGCATCACCGGCACGCGCGCGTTCGCGTACTATGGCAATCTCATACCGCCCGATCTGATTGCTGCCGAGGAGTTCGCGTATTTCTTCAACCGCGACATCCCTGCCGACGCGCCGATTCACAAGTTCGTGCGGGCCCTCAACGCGTCGCTCGACGCGTGGACGAAATATCGCGGCCGCAAGCAGGCGCATCTTGGCGAGGGATTCATCGCGATCACGCGGTTCGAGAACGGCGCAGAGGACCTCACTGTGCTCGGCCGACTCGAGTCGCTCGCGCTGGCGCTGGTGGACGCCGCGACTTCCCGCAGCAAGGTCGCACGTCGTGTGGAGGAGTTGTTGCCGGGCGCTGCAGAGAGAATTGATGCGGCCATGACCTCGCTCGTGGCGTCCGGATTCGCCGTTGAGACCGGCGGCCGCATTGTTGGAGTCGTTCCGTTTGCGCGCGCGATCGACGCCGCCAAGCTGGAACAGTGGGTGACGCACCACGCCGAATCGACAGCGGCCGCTCTCCACTCCGATTCGGCGCTGGCACAACTTTCCCACTCGTGAAAATGGCCGATATCGTTCGCGCAGCGATTCATCCTGGCATCGGAATCGCCCGGGTAGGCAACAGCCGTGAGGAATTCTTTATTGGTCCCGAGCTGCCCTATCCGGTCGCTGCTCCGAAGGGCGGCTACAAGGACAAGCTCGGAGCGCTGAAGCGGCAGGCCGCGCGATTTCGCGTATACGGCTACGACGCAACAGGAAAAATCGTCGCGGAGCTTACCAGCGCGAACGCTGATGTTGCGTGGACCGTGCACACCGCGAACAAGAAAGCGGCCTGGTACAACTTCGATTCCGCGCTCGATATTCCCGAGGCGGTTCCAGCCGCGCGACGCAATGCGGCAATCGCAGGCGCGGATCGCGACCGGCTGGTGATCGATCCCGGTCCGCGGCGCATTGCAGGCGCGAACAAAAAGGGAAAAGAGTTTGAGCTCACTGGCGGCACGTTTCTCGAAATTTCCGTCGCGCTCGGCGAGCTTCGGACAGACGACGCGGGCCGTCTCGTAGTGCTCGGCGGCCATGGCGTCTCCGGCAGCGCCGCGCCGAATAATACGATCTATTCGTGCACCAACAACGACGGCTGGTACGACGATACGTCCGACGGACCCGTCACTGCGGAGGTGCGCATTGGCGGGCGCTCGATTCCCGTTGATCCCGCGTGGGTCGTCGTCGCCCCGCCGAACTACGCGCCCGATATCATCTCCGTGCCGACGATGCACGACGTGATCTCCGACGCATGCCGTGCGGTCTGGTTCGCGCCCGTGACGAAGCCAAGCTTCACGAAGCACATCCTGCCGATTCTCGAAGCGTTCGTGAATCTTCAATGGGTGAGCTTCGGGTTTCACGTGCAGTTCGGCTGGAAGGGTCCGAACAATTTTACGCGCCCGGATTTTCTCGCGAAGCTTGCGGATCCGTCGCCGGCGTTTTCAGAGCATCGCCGGCAGGTATTCAACATGTTTCGGAAACCGACGTACACCTCGTTGGGTGTCGACGCGTGGCCGCAGCTGTATGGCGACGGCACGGTGATCTCCGGCGAGATCGGCACGGACACCGACCTGCGCCAGTATCTCGCGCTCACCTCCACGCAGAGCGCGTATCTGCAGGCGTGGTCGAACGGAGTTTTCCACGCCGACTGGAATCCCGCCGCGCTGCCGCCCGCGCAGCAGATCGAGGACGTTCCACTCCAGCAGCAGCCGCACACGCTCGACGAAGCCTCGCTGAAGTTCTGCCTCGGCGGCGCGTTTCATCCAGGCTGCGAGATGACTTGGCCGATGCGACATTACACGATGTACAGCGCGCCGTTCCGCGTGCGGCCGCGCGCGGCGGGCATGCCGGAGCCCGACTACGGCGACGAGCTGACACCCGCGTTCGTCGCGTCCGAAACAGGCCCGCTTTTCGCGCAGGGTCCCGGAGGACTCACGCGTTGGATGGCGGTGCCGTGGCAGGCCGACACGGGAAGTTGCCGCGCTGGATACGAGGGCGCGTACGATCCGTACCTCCCAACCTTCTGGCCCGCGCGCGTTCCAAATCACGTGCTCTCGCAAGCGGACTACGAGAAGGTGATGAATCGCAAACTTCCGCTCGCTGAGCGGCAGGCCGCGTTCGAGCGTCGCTCCACGTGGTACCGGATCCTCACGGGGCCGGCGCCCTTTCCACAGCTCATGCAGCTGCTCGGCGATTTCGGCGAGCTCGGCGTTCTCGAGCGAAAGGCCGGTCCCAAGGGCGACGCGGATTTTCCGGACGTGATGTACGTCGAATCCACGCCCGGCATCGAGACGGATGCGCCGTTCGACCGGAACCTGCGCACCGAGCCGGCATTTCGAAGGCTCCGCAGTGCGCGGCGGCCTCGCGAAGGCGATTGAGTTTCAGCGATTATGACGTCGTAGTCGCTGGCGCCGGACCGGCGGGTTCGGCCGCGGCAATCACGCTCGCGCGGGCAGGGGTGAATGTGTTGCTCGTGGATCGTGAGCGGCGGCCCACGCTGCCTGTTGGCGAATCGCTTCCGCCCGTTGCGACGACGATTCTGTCTGAACTCGGGGTGATCGAGCGACTGGGTTCGCTGCTCGAGCCTTCGTTCGGCACCCAGTCGGCGTGGGGCAGCGATCGCGTGACGGACGTCGATTTCATTTTCGACGCGCGCGGCTGCGGGTGGCGGCTCGATCGCGCGCGATTCGATGCAGAGCTGCGCGAGCTCGCGCGCGATGCCGGCGCGGAACTGATGAGCGTGGATGTTCGCGCGGATATGCGCACGGATATGTGTGCGGTGGAGCGCGCGCGATTCGTGGTGGACGCCACGGGGCGCGCTGCGCGGGTCGCCCGCGCTAGGGGTGCCACCCGCCAGAGCGAAGGCAACCTTGTCGCGTTCGCGGCGCTGTTCGCTGCGGAGTGCCGTGCCGGGGAAGGCGATGAGGACTCACGAGTGCTGGTCGAGTCGGTGCGCGACGGCTGGTGGTATACCGCACGCTTGCCGAACGGCAATCGTCTAACGGTGTTCCTCACCGACGCGCCGGGCACCGCGGCGCGACGCGCGATGCAGCCAGCCGGCTTCGACGCGATGCTCGAACGCAGCGTGCATGTCGCCGCCAGGCTCCGGGAAGCGGGTTACATGCGAGCGACTGCACCTCAATCATTTCCCGCGAATAGCGCCGTTCTCACGACTGTAGCGGGACCGGATTGGATCGCCGTCGGCGACGCAGCGGCGAGCTTCGATCCGCTCTCGTCGCAGGGGATCTATACGGCGTTGTATACCGGTGTGACCGGAGCGCACGCGATTTTGTCGCGGATCGACGGAGACGAAACGTCGCTCGCAGGGTACGATCAGCGAGTCCGCGAGATATTTGATGCATATCGCGTGCGCCTCGCGGAGTATTATGGGATGGAGGAGAGATGGCGCGATGCTCCTTTTTGGGCCTCGCGGCAGTCGTGCAGTTAGCTCCAAGCTCGGAGTTCAACAAACTTCGGTAGGAGCTATTTTTTCTTGGTGTCTGCTGAGGAATGCAAATGCGAATCATGCCTCTCGCGATCGTCCAGCTTCTCGTCCTCTCGATTCCGCTCTCAGCGCAGGGCGGCCGACGCGCCGGCGCCGCGTCGGCAGGAGGCGCGGGCTGTGCGCAGCCCCTTGCGACACTCGGCCCCCGGTGCGCGCGGTATTTCCCCGATTCGCTGAAGCTCACTGACGCGCAGAATCAGAGCATCGCGCGCCTTCGCGAGAATTTCAGGAAGGCGCACGCCTCACAACTGCAGCAGCTGCGCTCGTACGGTCAGTACGGGAAGTCGGCCGGTCAAACCGGCTCTTCGGCTGCGCTCTCCGGTGCCGTTTCCGCGCAGGGCGACTCACTGCGCAAGACACTTCGCGTTGCGCAGAAGCAGCTCGAGCTGCAAGTCGAATCGACGCTCAATCCACGACAGCTCGCGTTCGTGAAAGCGGGCCGGCCGGCAAAGCGAGCAGGGAAGCGAAAGCCATGATCCGACGCGCGCTGCTCGCGCTGCTCGCGCTGATCTCCATTCTGATCGCCACCGCCCCGGCGAACAGCCAATCCTCTCGCGCCGACTGGCCAGCCGATCCACACGACACACGATTGTTCTTCGGTCCCACGGGCCGTGCTCTCGAGAAAGGGAGCTGCTACTTCTCCGATCTCTATCTCTTCCTGCTCAACGTCGCCTGTGGCGTCACCGATCGATTCATGTTGGGCGGCGGGATGTCCATCTTTCCATCCAACGACTTCTTCGGCAACAACCTCTACTACCTCACGCCGAAAGTTGCGCTCGTGCAGCGGGAAGCGTTCAACGTTTCCGTCGGCGCGCTCGTCGGCTTCGCCGGCCACGCTGCCGGCTCTGCGGGAATGTTCTACGTCGCAGCGACCAACGGCCGGCCGGATCTCTCGTTCACCTACGGCGCTGGTTACGCATACGCGCAGGACAAGATCACCAGCGACGCGCTGCTGATGCTCGGGGGCAACGCGCGCATCTCACGCCGCGTCTCGCTGATGAGCGAGAACTACATCTTCACCGGCGCGAACGGCGGATACGTCGTTCCGATTTACGGTGTGCGGCTCATCGGCGACAAACTCTCGGCCGACTTGGGATTCGCGAACTTCATCGGCCGCGACAGCCCTGGAATCTTCCCCGGTATACCGTGGCTCGGCATAGCCATAAAGTTCTAACTGCCGTACGTTCCGCACCATGAAAAACGCCGACAACTCCCGCCGCGCTTTCGTTCGCTTCCTCGCCGGCTCGCCCCTCTTTCTCGCCGCCGGAATCGATGGAAAATCTCTGCATCGCCTCATTACTGGCAGCACGCGTGATCAGGGCGAAGCATTCGATCTGATCGATCAAGTCTCGCAAGACCGCCAGATCTCCTCACCGGGCGAAGCCCTCGATATTTTTGATTTCGAGCCGGTCGCCAAAGCAAAGATCCCGCCCGCGCACTGGGGCTACCTTATCACCGGCACCGACGACGACGGCACCATCAAAGCCAATCGCGACGGCTACGCAAAGTGGTCGCTCCGCCCGCGCCGCCTCGTCGACTGGAGTCACCTCGATACCTCCGCGACGCTCCTCGGTCACAAGTACGACACGCCGATTGTCATCTGCCCGCTCGGCTCACAAAAAGCATTCCACTCCGAAGGCGAACTCGCCGTCGCGAGGGCAGCGAAAGCAAAGAACCACCTTCAGGTGCTCTCGACCGTCGCCACGACGAGCATCGAAGACGTCATCGCCGCGCGCGGCGCGCCGGTCTGGTGGCAGCTCTATCACACGAGCGACTGGAACCAGACGCGCGCGATGATCAAGCGCGCTGAGGCTGCAGGCGCGCCGGCAGTAGTCTTCACGGTGGATCTCATCGGCGGCAGCAATCGCGAGACGATGTTCCGCGAAGCGATGAACGACACGCGCACATGCACCAACTGTCATTCCGGTGGACAGCCGAGGCCGGGCGTGAGTGGGCGGGTGGACGATCGCGACAATCGCAGAAAGCCGGCGTTTGCAAACCCGGCCCCAGGCGCGCCGATCCCCGAGGCCGGCCCGCCGACCTGGGATTACGTGAAGCGCATCAGAGACACGACGTCCATGAAGGTGTTCGTGAAGGGGATCCTCACGCCTGAGGACGCCGAGTTGGCGATCCAGCACGGCGCGTCGGGAATCTTCGTGAGCAATCATGGCGGGCGCGCGGACAACAGTTTGCGCGCGACGGTGGAATGCTTGCCGGACATCGTGAAGCAGGCGCGAGGGAGGTTGGTGATCGAACTCGACGGCGGCGTCCGCCGCGGGACGGACATCTTCAAGGCCCTTGCGCTCGGCGCAAACGCAGTCGGAATCGGCCGGCCGTACATCTGGGGGCTCGGCTCGTTCGGTCAGGAAGGGGTCGAGGCGGTAATGATGATCCTTCGAAAGGAACTCGAAATCGTGATGAAGCAGTGTGGAACGACTTCTGTGCGAGGGATCTCGCCTGCTTATCTGGCGTCGAGATAGGGAAAGTCTTACCCCTTTATCACGGATTGCGCGGATTGGTACAAGGGCGATTTCACGGATACTGCAACTGCAAAAAACCTCGGGGGAACTGCAACTTCAGCGTGCTCGCCGAAGTTGCAGTTCCCCCAAAAAGTCTTTGTTGTTGCAGTATCCGCGAGTTATCGCTTTTTAGTTCTCCGCGTAATCCGCGATCAAGTGGTTAACCTCCCCACTCAACTCTATTTGGATCCTTCATTCCAGAACGGCGGCGTCGTGCCCGCCAGCCAGCGCACGAAATAATCCCAGCGTTTCCGCATCATCCAATCCGACGCAGCACCGTACCCGTGCGGCACGTTGGGAATGATGATCATGTCGAATTCCTTGTTCGCCTTGATCAGCGCATCGACCACCACCATCGTCTCCGCGCTCGGCACGTTGTTGTCGATCGAGCCGTGCGCGAGCAGCAGATGCCCCTTTAGATTTTTCGCGAAGTTCTGGTTCGCCTCGCCGTCGTAGTTCGAGCTGCCGTCGGTTCCGTCCGCGCCTTTTGTGAGCAACCCCTGATAGCGCTCGCCCCAATCGTCTTCGTATAAGCGCTGGTCGTGGTTGCCTGATTCGGCGATTCCAACTTTGAAGAAATCCGGATAGCGGAACATCGCGCTCGTCGTCGCGAAACCACCGCCGGAATGTCCCCAGATCGCGGCTTGATCGATGTCGATATACGAATACTTTTGCGCCAGCTGTTTCATTCCCGCGATTTGATCCGGGATCGTATTGTCGCGTCCCATCATGCCGTAGTACGCGTCTTCGAATGATTTCGAGCGGCCGGGCGTCCCCATGCCGTCGATCGTGACGACGACGAATCCGAGCTCCGCGAGCGCCTGACGATCGCCATGCGCGGCGGAGAATGAACGCGAGCCCGTGCTCCCCGACTGCGGCCCGGGATAGACGTTGTTGATGATTGGATATTTCGCGCCCGGCGTCATGTGAAGCGGCGTGAACATTTGGCCGTAGATCGCTGTCTTGCCGTCGCGCGCGACGAGTTTGATCGGCATTGGCGGTTTCCAGCCCGTCGCCACGAGCTTGGATATGTCGGCCTTCTCGAGCGGCATGATCAGCTTGCCCGTTGCGGCATCGCGCAGTCCGACCACAGGCGGCGCATCCGGCTGTGAATACGTATCGACGATGTACTTCATGTCCGTCGAGAGCACCGCCGTGTGGTCGCCGATATCCGGCGTGAGCGAGACGAAAGTTTTTCCATCGAGCTTCACGCGATACATATGACGGTAGTACGGATCCTCGGCGGGATCCTTTCCCTCGGCCGTGAAGAAAATCGTGCGCGACGGTTCATCGAACTTCGTGATGCCAAGCACCGGCCCGTCGCCCGCTGTGATCTTGTTCTTGAGCGTGCCGGAGGTGAGGTCGTAGAGATAGAGCTGCGAAAAGTTGTCGCGCTCGGATGTCCAGACGAATTCATTGGTGGCCCACAAAATTTGCCACTGCGCATGCGACTCATAGTGCGTCGGCACGGTCTCTTCGTAGACTTTGCGCACCGCGCCGTTCGCGGCATCCGCGACGCTTAGCCAGTCCCGCTTGTGATCGCGCGTGACCGATGCCACGGCGAGCTTCGATCCATCAGCGTTCCACTGATAATCATCCATGCGGATGTTGTCGCCGATTGTGCCGCGATGAAAATCGGTGGGCATCTGCAGCTTCGTGAGCGTGCCGGCGTCGACGTCGATGATTACGCGCGTCATCATCGCCATCGCCGAGTCGCCCGGGAGCGGCATCTTCTGCACCGTCAGCGTCGGATGGCCTGCGGTCGTGTTCACCAAATACATCTCGCCGACATTCCGCTCGTCCTGCTGCTGCGTCGCCACTCGTCGCGAATCCGGCGACCACTGCACCATCGCGCGATCGCTCGAAGCCCACCCCGCATTGTCCGTGGCGTAACCGTTGTATTTTGTGCCATCGCGCGTGAGCTGCTTCTCAGAACCAGAAGCAACATCGCGCACCCATAAATTCCAGTCTTTCACGAACACGCCGCGCTTCCCATCCGGCGACGTCGTGAGCGGCTGTCCGCTCAAAGAAGTTCCGGCACGCCCGCCGCCACCAGCGCGCCCGCCACCACCGCCGCCCCGGCCACCGCGTCCACCACCCGCAGCCGTAATCGTGAGCCCCTCGCACTCCGTGACCGTCGCATCGCAGCGCTTGCGCGTTTTCGCGCCAGGATCGATCACCACGACCTCCGTCCCCGCGAGCGTCGTATTCCGATACCAAAACCGCCCATCCGGCGCCCACGTCGGCGTGACGGCTCCGCCGACCACCAGCCCGTTCAGCGCCGGTGCGAGCATCGCCCGTGCCCGATCATAGTCCGCTCCCGTGACCGCGCGCGCTTGCGCGCCGAGTGTAGCGGCCGTGAATACCGTGAGTGCAGCAATGCGAAGTGCGCGCATTCGTGTGTTCCTGAATTGATGTGAAATTGAGATGACCAAACTTGCCTCCGTTCGCTCGCTTCGCGCCACTGTCTCTGGGTGTTTAGCTCACAGCTCAGGTCTGCAAGCTCACGTCTCGCAGCTAGGCACTTTCAAAGCTACGAGCTCTCTGGCACTGCAAGCGCCGAGCTGGCAGTGCCTGCAAGCTGCAGTTACATCGAGCTCTGAGCTTGCAGTTACATCGAGCTCTGAGCTTTGAAACTGCCTAGCTGTGAGACTGGAGCTTGCTGACTTGAGCTGTGAGCTATTTAGACGGTTGCAACCACTTTCGATCTGGTTGTGTCTATAGATCATGCCGAATCTCAAGTTCGCTCTTAGGACAATCCTGAAGAACCCGTTCGTCAGCGCGATCGCGATCCTCTCGCTCGCGCTTGGCATAGGAGCCAACTCGGCGATCTTCTCGCTGTTCAACGAGATGCTGCTGCGACCGCTGCCAGTCGTGGAGCCGCAGCGCTTGGTAAACTTCGCAGCCCCCGGGCCTATGCAAGGCTCGAACAATTGCGGGCTCGCCGGCGAGTGCGACGAGGTGTTCAGCTATCCAATGTTCCTCGATCTCCAGAAAGCGAACACCGGCTTCTCGGGGATCGCAGCGCATACCGCGTTCAACGCGAACGTCGCATACAACGGCGTCACAGTGAACGGCGAAGGCATTCAGGTTTCCGGCTTGTACTTTCCTGTGCTCGGTGTGCGCCCAGCGCTCGGACGTTTGCTCGGCCCTCAGGACGACACGCCTGTCGGACAGAACTTCGTCGTGGTGGTCAGTTACGCATTCTGGAGTTCCCAGCTCGGCAACGATCAGCAAATCATCGGCCAGACGATCATCGTGAACGGACAGTCGATGAATGTGATCGGCGTCGGTCCGAACGGATTCGAAGGAACGACGCTCGGCGTGACGCCCGCGGTATTCGTCCCCATGTCGATGCGCGAGCAGCTGAAGAGCGGCAACGACAACGACCTCACGAGCCGAGATCACTACTGGGCATACCTGTTCGCGCGCCTGAAGCCCGGTGTGTCGGTTGAACAGGCCACGACTTCAATCAACGGCGTGTACACACCGATCCTTAGTCAGGTCGAGGCGTCGCTGCAAAAGGGGATGAGCGACTCCACGCTCAAGCGTTTCAAGGCGAAGCTGATCACCACAGCCGACGGACGGCGCGGTCAGAGCACGCTGCACAAAGAAACGAAAACGCCCATTCTGCTGCTGCTCTGCATCACGGCGATCGTGCTGCTCATCGCGTGCGCGAACATCGCGAACCTCCTGCTCGCGCGTGGCGCGGGCCGCTCGATGGAAATGGCGGTGCGCCTTTCGCTCGGCGCGACGCGAGGCCAGATCGTGGCGCAGCTGCTCAGCGAGAGCGTGCTGCTCGCACTGATCGGCGGCGCGGCGAGCATTCTCGTGGCAAAATGGACGCTCGCGGCGATGGCGGCGCTGATGCCCGCCGACATGGTGCGCGACTTGCACTTCTCGCTCGACGGAACGGCGATCGTATTCACCGGCGTGCTGTCGCTTGTCACCGGGTTCGCGTTCGGCGTGTTCCCGGCGCTGCACAGCACGAGCGCCGAGCTGGCGAGCGTGATGCGCGAAGCGGGGACGAAACAAACGGGAGCACGGACGGCCGCCCGTTTTCGCACGTCGCTCGTAACAGCGCAGATCGCCCTTTCGATGGCACTGCTCATGTGCGCGGGGCTGTTTGTAAAAAGCCTCAAAAACGTCAGCAGCGTGGATCTTGGCATCAAGATCGATCACATCACGACGTTTGGAATCTCGCCGAGTCTGAATGGGTATTCGGGAGCGCGCAGCAAGATTCTGTACGAGCAGCTGACCGAGGCGCTCGCGGCGACGCCGGGAGTCACGGGCGTGACCACGGCCCGCGTGCCGCTGCTCGCCGGCAACAATTGGGGGAATGGCGTGCGCGTGGAGGGATATCCGCACGGGCCGGATATCGATATGGGCTCGCGGTTCAACGGCGTCGGGCCCGGATATTTCAAAGTGACCGGCGTGACGATGCTCTCTGGACGCGATTTCACAGAAGCCGATGCGCTCGGCCGCCCGAGAGTCGCGATCGTGAACGAAGCGTTTGCAAAAAAATTCAAGATCGGCAAGAATGCAGTTGGCAAGCGCATGTCGCGCGGCGGCGACACGCTCGATATCGAAATCATCGGCCTCGCGAGCGATTCGAAGTACAGCGACGTGAAGCTGCCGATCCCGCCGGTGTTTTATCTGCCTGTTCGCCAGGATTCGTCGATCGGAAGCCTGCACTTCTACGTGCGAAGCGGCATCGATCCGACGGCGATCATCCGCGCGGTTCCCGGTATCGTCCGGCGGTTCGATCCGAACCTGCCGGTCGTCGGACTGCGCACGCTCGAACAGCAGGTGAAGGACAACGTCTTTCTCGATCGCATGATCAGCACGCTCAGCGCTGCCTTCGCCGCGCTGGCGACTCTGCTCGCGGCGATCGGTCTCTACGGCGTGCTCGCGTATTCAGTCGCGCAGCGCACGAGAGAGATTGGCGTGCGCATGGCGCTCGGCGCAGACCGCGGCAGCGTGCAGATGATGGTGTTGAAACAGGTCGCGCTCATGACGCTGATCGGGGGAGTGGTGGGTTTGATCGGCGCACTCGCACTCGGCGCGGCGGCGAAATCGCTGTTGTTCGAGCTGAAGGGGTACGATCCGATAGTGATGGCTGGATCGATCGCGGCGCTGACGGCAGTGGCGTTCGGGGCGGGGTACTTGCCCGCACTGCGGGCGTCGAGGATCGATCCGATGCAGGCGTTGCGGCACGAGTAGGCAACTGTCCCCGCGAAGACCGCAGAGCTACAATGCGGTCTCATGCTCCCCGATCACTTTCTTCTCCTCTTCGCCGCCGGCTTGTTAGCTGGCACCATGAATGCCGCCGCCGGTGGCGGAAGCTTCGTGACTCTTCCATCGCTGGTCTTCGCTGGAGTCCCGAGCGTGATGGCCAACGCGACGAGCACCGTCGCGCTTTTTCCAGGCACGCTCGCGAGCGCGTACGCCTATCGCCACGACGCAAAACCGTTCGGTCATGTCTCGATGCGCGTGATGCTCGCGGTGATGATGGCCGGCGGATTCGCGGGCGCCATGCTGCTGCTCTATACACCCGCGCGCACGTTCGACCGCATCATTCCCTGGCTGTTGCTCTTCGGCGCGCTGACGTTCACATTCGGCCCGCGCGTAAATGCATGGCTGCGAAAGTTCGTGCACATCGGCTCGCGAACGGTAGTGATCGTCCAGTTTTTTCTCGGAACGTACGCCGGCTACTTCGGCGGCGCCGTTGGAATCATGATGATGGCGGCGTGGTCTTTGCTTGGAGTGACAGACATCAAGGCGATATCGGCCGCGCGAATGACTCTCGTTGGCGCGGCGAATTCAGTGGCCGTGGTCATCTTTATCGCATCGCGGCTGGTGTGGTGGCCGCAGATGATTGTGGTGATGATCGCGGGGGTCCTCGGGGGATATTTTGGAGCGCGAGTTGTGAGGAGATTGCCGCCGGCCCGGATTCGCCTCGGGATTTCAATGGTGAGTTTCGCGATGACGGCGGCAGTGTTTTACAGGCAACTGAAGCTGTGAGCTCGGCGAAACTGAAATGCAGAATGCAGAAAAGGACTGCGGGATGCGGAGAAGAAGACAGACGAGAGATTGAATGTGGAATGCAAAAAGAGCGCGAACTCGAGTGAGTCGCGCCCTTTCCGAATCCGTACTCCCATCTTCGTCCTACTCCGCACCCCGCATTCCTTTTCTGCATTCTGCATTCTGCAGTTTGCAGTTTGCAGTTTGCAGTTTGCAGTTTGCAGTTTGCAGTTTGCAGTTTGCAGTTCCCGTCAGGAACGTCTCACTTCTGCGCCGCGGCAGTTGGAGCCTCCGCCCGGCAGGAGAACATTCCCCCTCGCGTCCCACCCGTCGGCCTCGGCGCTCCGCTTCTCCCACCGAACGTGGCAAAAATCGAATCTCGTTTCTTCAACTGCTCCGCAGTAAGCACCGCATCTGACTCCCGACGCGACGAATCCCGCGCCGGCCGAATAATCTGACACGCTGCTTCTACGGCAGAATTCACTCGATCCGTTCTCTTCGAAAGCACTGCTTCAATCTTCGCCCGCTGATCCACCGTCAAATTCAGCGATTCATACCAGCTTGGCAGCGCACCTGGCGTTCTCGGTCCTCTATTCGCCGAAGGTCCACCCCGCCCAAACCCGCCGCGCGGATCATGTGGATCGCGCGGCCCTCCACCCGAGCGCGACGGCCTGACCATCACTCGTTCCATCGTTCCGCCCACGAACGCTCCTGCGAGAAACGCGATCACGAGCAGGACCATCGCCTGAGCGCGAACGCGGCCGAGCGATTCTACTCCTTCCTTCATTTCTCGTACCCTCCCAGGAGAATTTCTGCGGGCGTGACTGCAGCCGCGTCGTCGCCGTCGCCGAGCACTGAGGCGGCGGTCAGCGCGTCGGCGACTTCATCGGTCCCGATCGCATCGATGCCGGTTTCGCCCGCAACGCTGCGGAAGAGTGCCGCCGAAATGATCATCATCACGATGAGCGCGGCGAGCAGCGGTGCGCGCCAGTTCGCGAGCATCGCGAGCGGCGTGCCACTGCGGCGCCTGCGTAGCGCGCCCGCCGCGGCATTGCGCACACTTGCGACGCGCCGCGCGAACGCGAGCGGCGGCTGCGTAGGATCGAGCGCGCTCAGATCCGTGGGAAGTTCAGAGAAAGTCTCGTCAGTCATTCGAGTACTCCCGAAGCAGGCTTGGGCCCAGTCGTTCGCGCAAAAGTTTGCGGGCGACGAACAGATGTTGTCTAGATCGGACTTCGGTAATCTCCAATCGTTCAGAAATATCTCTGTGCGTCCATCCATCCATGTCGTGCAGCAGTACTATTTCCCGCTGCGTTTGACTCAGTGTTGCGAGCGCTTTTTGCAGCGTATCGGCCAGTTCCGAACGTGCTGCGTCGATGTACGGCGAGTCTTCTGCTTCGGCGATCTCGGGCAGCAGCTCCGACGTTTCCCGGATCTTTCTATACGTGCGATGGCTCAGCGCCCGGTTCCGCACGATCATCATCAGCCACTGCACGAACTTCGAGGTTTCGCGGCAATCTTCGAGCCTGTCGACGGCCTTTACGAACGCGTCCTGCACCACATCTTCAGCATCCTGCCTGTTGCCGAGCACCCCGAGCGCGACGGCAAACGCCGAGCGGTAGTAGCGCCGCACCAGCACATCGAAGGCGTCGGAGTCGCCGCGCAGACAGAGCGCGACGAGATCGGCGTCGGGAGGGGTGGGAGACGGGCTCGACACGGACTCTTTATTGACTGCCGGGGTGGGGAAAGCGTTAGAGAGTCGCTCTAACGGGGAGGTTTTCGGGAGACTGTGGGCTTGGCAACCTTGTGTAGTTTACACATGGCTTATAGACCGCGCGGTGCACGGGCGGTAAGATGGGGGTGAAAATGGGATGCAGTGGGGCCCCACCCCGCATATCCCACCCCTCACCAGTCACCCGTCGCCGCAGTTACTTGCTCCCAATAGTCGAAGAAGGCTCAGGACCCAACACCATTCTCGCGGCCACCGAGCCCGCCACCTCGCGATGGATCAGCGAGGCCACGGCGCGCCATACGGGAACGCTGCTCGTCTACCTCGCCGTCATCGGGCTCGGCGCCCTCCTCGGCGCGACCGTCGACTACCGCACATACATCGTCCTCGGCTCGTGGGCCGGCCTGAACCTCATCATCGCGCCGTGGGCCGCGCGACCGAACGAGTACGCCACGCGACTCAGGCGCTACGCGTGGACGCTCGTGATGGACGTGGTCTTTCTCGGTGGCGTCTACTATTTCATCGACGCGGCGCAGTGGCTCGGCGCAGTTTTCTTCATTCACAGCGCGCTCGTCGCAGCGGCCACGCTGCCGCGACGCTGGGCGATCTACATCGCTGCGCTGATCGTCGCGGTGTTCGTCGTGCTGGTGTGGATGGCCGTCGCCGGACCATCGCCGATCCATTCCCCTGTGGGGCTCCCGTCGGTACAGGGAAATTACAAATGGGCGGTGGGTTCGATCGCGGCGGCCATTGGATTGATCGTCGTGCTGATGATGCTCCAGCTGCGCCTCGTCGAGACGATTCGCGACGCGGAGCAGCGCTATCTCCTCCTCGTGCAGTCCGCGCCCGACATGGTCATGACGTTCGACCAGGCGGGACGTTTTCTCGAGGTGAACCCCGCGACAGTCAAGCAGAGCGGATACAAGTGGGATGAAATAAAAAAACTTGCGAACACATCGTTCTTTCCGCCGGAAGACTGGCCGAAAATCATGGACGCGCGCGAGCGCACGCTGAACGGCGAGATCGTCGAGATGGACGTCCGCTACGTTCGGCGCAGCGGCGAAGTGCGCTGGATCCAGACGCGCAGCGCCTCGTTCCGCCGTCGCGGGGAATCGACGGCGGTGCTCGTGCTCGCGCGCGACATTACCGAAGCCAAACGCCAGACCGACTCGCTGCGAGAGAACGACGAGCGCTTCCGCCTGATTGTCGACGCGCTGACGCTCGGGTTCTACACAATCGACACCGAGGGAAGACTTACTGCGATCTACGGCAAATGGGCCGAAGGAAAAATCGCAGAGGGAAAAACTCTCATCGGTTCGTACGGCCTGGAATTTCTCTCGCTGGAAGCTGCGGGTCCCTTCCGCGAGGCGAACGCGCGCGCGCTCGGCGGCGAGGACGTCACTTTTCATTGGAGTCTCAAGGGGAACGCCGAGCGGGGCGAGCGATTCCGTCGCGCGCACCTCGCGCCGCTGCGCGACGCGAATGGCGTGATCAACGGCGTCGCCGGCGTGTGGACCGATGTCACCGACGCGACGATCGCCGAGCGCGAGCGCGAAACGCTGCGCGGGCGCCTTGCCGACGCCGAACGCATTGAGTCGCTCGGCAAGCTCGTGTCGGGCGTTGCGCACGAGCTCAACAATCCGCTTGCGGCGATCTTGAATTTCACGGAGGATCTCCTCGCCGATCAGCGCACCGGCGACGAACGCATGGCGCTCGAAGTGATCCAGGCGCAGGCGCTGCGGTCGCGTACGATCGTGCGCGATCTGCTCACATTCGTACGCAAGGGCGATCGTCGCACCCGCAAACCGGAGACGCCGGGCCCGATTCTCGAGACGCTAATTCGCACCGTGCGTCCGGGGCTTGCGACGCAGGGTGTTTCATTCGCCGCGAGTGTCACGGAGCCAGAGACGCCGCTGCTGATGGATCGCGCGGGGTTCGAGCAAGTGGTTACCAATCTCGTCGCGAACGCTTCGCAAGCGGCGGGTGCGGGCGGCGCGGTGCGGCTCCTCGCGCGGCTCACCGATGACTGGTACGAAGTCGTGGTCGAGGACAACGGCGCAGGAGTTCCCGAAGAGCATTTCGGAAAAATCTTCGAACCGTTCTTCACTACGAAGGCGACAGGGCAGGGCGTTGGCCTCGGTCTCTCGGTCTCACTCGGTATTGTTCAGGCGCACGGCGGAACGCTGGTCGCGGAGAATCGCGGGAAGGACGCCGGTGGCGGCGCACGTTTCACGATGCGCCTTCCACTCACGGAAATGCGCGAGAAGCGCAACACTCCCACGCATATCGAAGCGCCGATGCCGGCGCGCAAGCCGAGCCTGTTGATCATCGATGACGAAGAGTCGATTCGTCACGCGCTGCGCCGTTATTTCGAGCGCCGCGGCTGGGCGGTGGAAGAAGCGCACGACGGCGCTGACGCGATCGTGAAACTCGAGCGCGCCGATGCGGCCGCGGTGCTCGACGTGATTCTTTGCGATCTGAAAATGCCGGGCATCTCGGGCCAAGAACTCTACACGCGGCTCCTCCGCGAACGTCCGGCCCTCGCGCAGAAGTTCATTCTGGCCACGGGCGACGCCGGCTCACCGGATGTTGCCGACTTTCTCGCCGCAGTGAAGGTGCCGGTGCTCGAGAAACCGTTTGAGCTGCGATCGCTCGAACTTCTCGCTCAGCAAGTTCGGGGCGGTGCTGCGGCTGGGACCTAGCGCGTTCCAACCTTGGAAAGCGCTACTTCAAGCGCCTGCACCGTAATCGGTTTGCTTACGTAATCATCCATGCCCGCCGCGAGACAAAGCTCTCGATCCCCGTCCATCGCGTTCGCGGTCATCGCAACGATCCGAACCTTGGCGCCGTCCGGCCGCAGCCGAATCCGGCGCGTCGCCTCGAGGCCGTCGAAGATCGGCATCTGCACGTCCATGAAAATCACATCGTACGGGAATCGCTCCGACATCTCCACCGCCTCCTGCCCATCGGCGGCGACGTCCACGCGGCAGCCGAGCCGCTCGAGCATCTTCACCGCCACCATTTGATTCACCGGATTGTCTTCGGCGAGCAGCACGCGCGCGAAGTTCGACCGCACGACATTCGCGCTCGTGCGCATCTCCGTGGTCGATCGTATGGCCGCTGACGACTGAGTCGTGCCGGAAGCCGGGCGCTTCCGCTCGTTCAACAAGTGACGCGTAACGATCGGCACACTCTCACTCCACCCGCGCGGCCCCGAGAGCACCGCCTCGAGCGAATGCAGCAGCGTCTCCGGCCTGAACGGCTTCGTGAGATATGCATTGAAGCCGCCCTTATGGAATCGCTCGGCGTCGCCGCGCTGCGCAGCTGAAGTCGCGAGAATGAGTGAGATATCCGCGAGCGCAGGATCTTCGCGCACTGCCTTCGCCAGCATTTCACCGTCCATTCCCGGCATCAGAAAATCGAACAGCGCAACGCGAATCGGATTGCCCGCTTTCGCAGCCGCCTCCAGCAGTTCCAGCGCCTGGGCCCCGCTCGTCGCCGCCTGTACGTGCATCCCCCACGACTTCATGAATTCCGTCTGCACCTGCACGTTGATCGCCACGTCGTCCACCACTAGCGCGCTCACGCCGTCGAGCGCCACCGTTGGTATTGGTTCCGGCACCGGACTCGTGTCCTCCGGCAGCGGCAGCGTGAACCAGAAGGTGGAGCCCGATCCATCCGCGCTCATCACGCCGATCTCGCCGCCCATCAATTCCACGAGCCGTTTAGAAATCGAGAGACCGAGTCCCGTGCCGCCGAACCTGCGCGTCGTCGACGCATCCGCCTGCGTGAACGGCTGGAAAAGCGCGTTGAGCTTTTCCGTCGGAATACCAATGCCCGTATCCGTGATCTCGAATCGGAAGCGTCCCGCGCCGTCCGTACGGATCGACTCCACCGAAATCACCACGTGCCCCTTTTCTGTAAACTTGAGCGCGTTGCCCGCGAGGTTCAGCAGCACCTGTCTGATTCTGCCGGAATCGCCGATCACGCGGCGCGGCGCATCGGTCGCGTAGCGCACTACGAGTTCCAAATTCGCCTCGAGCGCGCGCGGCACGAGCAGCTCCGCCACTTCCGCGACCGCAACCTGAAGATCGAACGGAATCGGCTCCACACTCATCTTTCCCGCTTCGACCTTCGAGAAATCGAGGATGTCGTTGATCACGCTCATCAGCAGCTGCGCCGAGTGCTTGATGGCGTCTACATATTGCCGCTGCTCGAGTGAGAGCGCGGAATCGCCGAGCAGGCTCGTCATGCCGAGCACGCCGTTCATTGGCGTGCGGATTTCATGCGACATCATCGCGAGGAATTCGCTCTTCGCGCGCACCGCCATCTCCGCCTGTTCCTTCGCGTGAATCAGCGCGGCTTCGGTTTGCTTGCGAACGGTAATGTCGATGAGAATCGCGATGTACAGCGTCTCGCCGCGCACGTTTACCGCGGCGAATCGCACGTCGATCGGAAACGTCGCCCCATTCGGCTGCACGCCGAACGCTTCGTTGCCCGCTTCATTCAGGTAGGCGGCAACGTCGCCCGTCCAGGGAATGGCGCAGGTCACGAACCGCGTGACCGGAAGACCGGTGATCGGCTCGCCGCGCGTGCCGAAGTTCGCGTTGGCAAAACGATTTGCGCGCGCGACGTTGCCCGCTTCATCGAGAATCAGCACGCCGTTCGGTGAAGAGTCGATGATCGCGCTGAGGGTTTCCTCGCGCATCACGAGTTCTTCTTCGGCGGCGCGGCGTTTCTTCTCGACGGTTTCGGTCGCGCGCCGCTGGAGATACGCCATGACGACGGCGGCGATCAAGATCAGGATCATCGCGAGCAGCACGCGCCGCAGCACCATCACGAGCGCGAGCGCTTCGCCATCGTCCATCTCGTAGATCAGTCCGACGTCGAGCTGCGGAATCCAGGTCCACGCGCCAACGACATCGCGTCCGCGATAGTCGTGATAGGGCGATACGGTGATCCCGGTTTCTCCCGAGAGCGCTCTCTGCGCGGCGTATGTGAGCGGACGATCTTTCTCCGCAACGGTGGGCTTGAAACCAGTGCTCACGTCGCCGCCCGGATCGCGCACCTGAATGTGCAGCGCCGATGTCGACATCGTGTCGGGGGCAATCATTCCGATCTGCCGGAGTTGCGCGTCGAACCGCGACTCCGTGACCATCAAGCCATCTCGAGAGAAGAGATATGACTCGGCCGTCTGCCCCTGCCGGTTGCTCGTAAGCAGGCGGCGGAGCTGACCCTCAGGCCGCAAACGAAGTGCGAGCGCGCCGACGAGTTTTCCGTGTTCATCGTGAATCGGGGTGGCGACCCACATCGTGGGAACACCCGCGCGCATGTTTCCGTTCTCGTCGGGAATGGGATTGACTGAAAGATACGGCCGCGACATGACGGTCTCGCCGGCCACCACGCGCTTGTACGGTCCATTCTGCCAGGGAAGAATTACACTGTCGATCGACTCGCCTTTCGAGCCGGCAATAACGCGGCCAGTGGTATCGAAGATCGTGTAACCGCCCAGATGGTACGCGCGCACGACGGTGCCGAGGATGCGCTCGATGTCGCGCGCCTCGGGGAGCGCGCGCAGTGCCGCGGCTGATGCATGACCGCCTGCGGCCACTGCCGCGATCGCTCTCGTGAGATTCGCCAGGCCGGGTGCGGCGGCCCAGCTCTCGGCCTTCAATTGTTCGTCGTCGGTCCAGAGAATGATGGAATGTCTAATGGCCTGCAGACGAGAGTCGAGAAGGTCTGCAGCAGTGTCGCGTGAGCGGCGTTCGACGGTCTCGCCCGCGAGAAGGGCGAGACCGATGAACAGCACGACCAGCGAAACCAAAATGGTTCGAGGGAGGGTGCTGGGTTTTGCGGTGAGGGCGGGGGAACGGGTGAGGCTCATTGCGGTCCAAATATACCTTTAATGTCCCTGAACGAAGGAACGGGCTGGGGCGTATAGTTTTACGAACCGGCTGACACGGATTTCACGGATCAGCGGCCGGATATTTTGAGCGGCGCCGACGCCCTCGTCCACCCTCGAATTGCCTTAGCTTTAAAGGATGATCGTCCGCCCCCTCCGGAACTTTATCTCGCTCCTCGCACTAACCTCCGCCTGCGCCCCTCCCGCGCAAATCGGTGGTGCACCCTCTACCGCGCCCGCTCCCTCCACCGAGTGGCCCTCGCAACAGTCGACCGGCGCCGGCGCGAAGTTTAGCGGCGTCGAAATGCAGCGCGCGACGCGTGGCGCAATTGTGCCGCCTGACGTCGCGAACCACATGACCCGTCTGACCATCGCCGATGTCGTCGATCTCGCCCTCGGCAACAGCCCGCAAACGCGCAATACCTGGGCCCTCGCGCGTGCATCGGCGTCGGCATATGCGTCATCGCGCGGCAAGTTCCTCCCTTCCCTCGAACTCGACGGCGCCGGCGGCCCTTCAAAAGCCGTCACTTTCAGCAATTCGCTGCTCCCCGCGACCCGCTCCTCGTTTACAACTTCGCTGAACCTCTCGTACGTCCTGCTCGATTTCGGTCAGCGCGGCGGCGCCATGGCTGCTGCGCACGAAGCACTGTTCGCCGCCGATCTCACGCATAACGCGACCGTACAAAACGTCGTGCTACAAGCCGAGGGTTCCTACTTCTCGTATCAGGCGAGCCGCGGCCTGTTCGACGCCGCCGACGCCGCGGTAAAAACTGCTGAAGCAAACCTCGCCGCCGCCGATCGCCGGCATGAAGTCGGCCTTGCGACGATTGCCGACGTTCTCCAAGCGCGCACCGCGCTCGCGCAGGCAAAACTCAACGCGCAAACCGCCGGCGGGAATGTTCAGGCCGCCCGCGCGCAGCTGGCACTCGCACTCGGCCTCGCCGCCAACGCAAAGTTCGACGCCGCGCCCGATACCGGCCTCGCTCCGGTGATGCAGCTCGCAGAGAACATCGACTCGATCATCGAACGCACCGTAAGAGATCGACCGGACGTTGCCGCCGCCCGCGCCCTCGCGCGCCAGAGCCAGCAGCAAATTCGCCAGGCAAGATCCGCCGGTCTCCCGACTCTCACGTTCGGCGCCAGCGAAGGAAATGTTCAGAGCGGCAGCGCCGCCCTCGCCGGAAGTACCTACGCCCTAACGTTTGGCGTTCAGATCCCGCTCTTCTCGGGATTCAGCAAGGATTATGACATCGTCACCGCGCAGGAAAACGCCGCAGCATCAGCCGCCCGCGCCGAGCAAACACGACTCCTAGCCATCTCTCAAGTCTTCACGAGTTATTACGGTCTCCAAACCGCAACCCAGCGCGTCGCCACAAGCGCCGAACTCCTCACGAGCGCAACTCAAAGCGAAGAGGTCGCCAGAGGCCGCTATGCCGAGGGCGTTGGAAATATCCTCGATTTATTGACTGCGCAGAGCGCGCTTGCCGACGCAAGAGCTCAGTCTGTGTTAAGTCGCTGGACCTGGTACGCATCTCTCGCGCAGCTGTCCCACGACGCCGGCGTCCTGGGCACACGAGGCGAACCCAACGTCTCACTAACTCCCGTCTCACCTGGACGCCCGTAAATAATGATGCCGAGCGAGCGCAGTACCCCCAAGAATTTTTCGCAGTATCCGCGAGTTATCGCCCTTCTTACAAATCCGCGTAATCAGCGGAAAGTGGTTGCAGTTGCAGTGGTAGCTCTCGCCTCTGCCTGCACCAAAGCCGCGACTCCCGTTAAGCCTCCGGTAACAGTCAGCGTCGCAACCGCAGAAATCGGCAACGCCCCCTACGTAGTCCACGCCAACGGTCTCGTAGAACCTGCGCAGTCCGTAGCCGTGCAATCCCAAGTCGGCGGCGTCCTCACAAAGGTCCGTTTCAAAGAAGGCGACGAAGTAAGAGCCGGCCAAATACTTTTTGAAATCGACCCAAGACCTTTCAAAGCCGCTCTCGACCAAGCCTTAGCAGTCCAGGCCCGCGACGAAGCCAATGCCGCCGCGCTCCAGCGCGACGCCGATCGCTACGCCTCTCTCGTCCTCAAAGATTTCGTAACCAAATCGCAGGCCGATCAAACGGCCGGTCAGGCGGCCGCCGCGAAATCACTCGTCGCCGCCGATCGCGCTCAGGTTGAAAACGCCCGCTTCAATTTCGAGAACGCCACCATCGCCGCGCCCATCACCGGCAAAACCGGAGTCCTGTTCGTGAAGCAGGGCAACCTCGTGAAGCCCGGCAGCAATCCACCGCTCGTAGTGATCAACCAGATCCATCCGATCGACGTGCATTTCACCGTGCCCGATCGTGAACTCCCGCTCGTCCAGAAGTATTCCGACGGCAAAAAGAAACTCCGCGTGATCGTCACCCCGCGCGGCGTCGCGTCAGCCGAAGAGGGCGAGCTCAACATGCTCGACAACGGCGTCGACACCACAACCGGAACTGTCACGCTCAAAGCACAGTTCCTGAACGCTGCCGGCCACCTCTGGCCCGGACAGTTCGTCGCCGTCGATGTCCAGGTCTACGTGCAGGAAAACGCCGTGCTCGTCCCGACATCTTCCGTGCAAACCGGACAGGACGGCCAGTTCGTTTTCATTGTCACCGCCGAAAAAACCGCAGTCGTGCGTCCCGTTACCGCCGGCCTGGTGGTTGGTGACCGCACGGTGATCGAGAAGGGTATTGATGCTGGAATGGTCGTCGTCACCGATGGCCAGTCGCGCCTGACCCCGAACGCGAAAGTCGAGGTAGCCCAGCCCGCACCCGCCGCGAAAGCGGCAAGGAATCCCGGAGGCGCCCCATGAACTTCACGGCTCTGTTCATCAAACGCCCCGTCATGACCACGCTGGTCATGGTGGGGATTTTGGGTTTTGGGCTCATGTCGTATCAGCAACTCTCGGTGAGCGATCTGCCGAGCGTCGACTACCCCACGATCACCGTGAACGCGTCGCTCCCCGGCGCGAGCCCCGAAACTATGGCGTCGTCCGTTGCGACGCCGCTCGAAAAAAGTTTTACGACGATCGCCGGCATCGATAACATGGTCTCCACCAGCTCGCTCGGCGGAACCTCGATCACCGTGCAGTTCACGCTGGACAGAAACATCGACGCAGGCGCGCAGGACGTTCAAACCGCCATCGCACGTACCCTCGGCCAGCTCCCTCAGGGAATGCTGCCGCCGTCGATGAACAAAACGAATCCGGCCGATCAGCCGATTCTCTATATCAATCTCCACTCGGCGACACTGCCGCTCGCGCAGCTCGACGAATACGCCGAGACCGTGATGGCACAGCGCATCTCCACGGTGAGCGGCGTGGCCGCGGTGAACGTGGGCGGCGCGGCAAAGTATGCGGCCCGCGTGCAGGTGGATCCACGTCAACTCGCGAGCCGCGGCATTGGCATCGACGAAGTCGCAACAGCGATCAACACGTCGAACGTGAACATTCCGAGCGGCGTGCTCTGGGGAAAGAGCAAGGCTTTCACCGTACGCACCAACGGCCAGCTCGGGACCGCCGCGGAGTTCGGCGACCTCGTCGTGACTTACAAAAACGGCGCGCCCGTACGGCTGAAAGAAATCGGCCACGTGCTCGACGACATCCAAAACAATCGCACCGCCAGCTGGCTCGACGGCGAAAGGTCAATTTCGCTCGCAATTCAAAAGCAGCCCGGCACGAACACCGTCGAAGTTGCCGATGCCGTGAAAGCGCTGCTCCCCGTGCTGCGTTTACAAATGCCCGCAAGTGTTGACGCCGTGATCTTCTACGATCGCGCGCAGGGCATTCGCGATTCCGTGCACGATGTAAAGGTCACCCTGGGACTGACGCTCACGCTCGTCATCCTCGTGATCTTCCTCTTCCTGCGAAACATCTCGGCCACCGCCATCCCGAGTCTCGCGCTGCCGATGTCGCTGATGGGGACGTTCGCGGTGATGCACCTGCTGAACTACAGTCTCGACAATCTCAGTTTGATGGCGCTCACGCTGGCCGTCGGATTTGTCGTGGACGACGCGATCGTGATGCTCGAGAACATTGTCCGCCACATGGAGATGGGAAAACCGCCCATGCAGGCCGCGCTCGACGGCGCGGCGGAAATCGGCTTCACCATTATCTCCATGACGGCGTCGCTCACGGCCGTTTTCATTCCACTGCTCTTCATGGGCGGAATCGTCGGCCGACTGTTCCGCGAGTTCGCGGTGACGATCGCCGTCGCAATTCTCGTCTCGGGCTTCGTGAGCCTCACGCTCACGCCGATGCTCGGCGCGCACTTCCTGAACGAAGGGCGAGTGCACGGCTCGCACAATTTTATTTTCGACGCGTTCGAGCGGCTCTATCAGGCCGCGCTGCGCGCATACACGAGCACGCTGCACTGGGTCATGCTGCGCCGGCCCATCGTGCTTGTCTTCTCGGCGGTCACGCTCGTGCTCGCCGGCTTCATGTTCACGGTGGTGAAGAAGGGCTTCTTCCCGAGCGAGGATCAGGGCATTCTCCGCGCGGCGGTCGAAGGCGCGCAGGGAATCGGGTACGACGATATGCGCGACAAGATTATCGCGCTCGCAGCGATTGGCAGAGCAAATCCGAATGTGAGCGCCGAGAGTTACGCGGTGGCGAGCGGATTCGGTGGCAGCTCGGCCACAGTAAATACCGGGCGCATCACGTTCAGGCTGGTGCCGCGCAAGGAGCGCAAACTTTCCGCGGACGAGCTGGTGCCGGTGCTGGGTAACGCGCTGCGCGCAGTGCCGGGTGTGGCGAGCTATGTGGTGAACTCGCCGACCATTCAGATTGGCGGGCGCAGTTCGAAAGGTCAGTATCAGTACACGATGATTGGCGGAAATTTGCCGAGCTTGTACAAGGCCGCGCAGACGATGGAAGGAAAGATGCGCGAGATCAATGGAATCGTAGATGTGACCACCGATTTGCAGATCGCAAATCCCATGGCGAGCATCGAGCTCGACAGAGATGCCGCCGCGCGATTCCAGCTGACGCCAGAGCAAATCGAGCAGGCGCTGTACAACGCGTACGGCAGCCGGCAGGTGAGCACGATCTACACGCCGCAGAACGAGTACTTCGTGATTCTCGAGCTGCTTCCAGAATATCAGAAAGATCTCGGCGCGCTGAGCATGCTCTATGTGCGCTCCCGCACCGGCCAGTTGGTGCCGCTCTCGAGCGTAACGCGCAACAAGCCGACGGTGGGGCCGATGCTCGTGAATCATACGGGGCAGATGCCGAGCGTGACGATCTCCTTCAATACGCGCATCGGTGTGAGCCTCGGCGAGGCGACGAATGCCGTGGAGGCCACGGCAGCAACCGTGATGCCACAGGATGTGACCGGCGCTTTTTATGGAGCGGCGCAGGTTTTCCAGGATACACAGAAAGGACTGATCACGCTGTTCATCATTGCGATTTTCGTGATTTATATCGTGCTGGGAATTTTGTATGAGAGCTTCATTCATCCGCTGACGATTCTCTCGGGAATTCCGTTCGCCGCTTTCGGCGCGCTGCTCGCGCTGATTATCACGAGAACCGAGCTCACGGTTTATGCGTGGGTCGGAATCATCATGCTCGTGGGACTCGTGAAGAAGAACGCGATCATGATGGTCGATTTCGCGACCGAGGCGGAGAAGAAGGGGAAGAACGCGTTCGATTCGATTCAGGAGGCGTGCTTGGTGCGC
>JANYIJ010000230.1 GCA_025362095.1 Gemmatimonadota bacterium
TATCCGGGCCGTGCCGGGGATCGATCTCGTCGTGTTCGGACACACGCATCGCGAGGTGGCGGACACCGTCATCGACGGCGTGCTGTTCACGCAGCCGCGCAACTGGGCGGCGAGTGTGTCGATCGCGCACCTGCTGTTTGAGAGGGCAGGCGGCAGATGGCGCGTCGCCACCAAGAGCGCGTCGATCGTCCGGTCCGCCGGTCACGCGGAGCAGAACGCCGTGCTTGCCGCGACCGAACGCGGGCATGCGTCCGCTCGGAAATACGCAGCGACCAAAATCGGCCACACAAACGTCGCGTGGAGTTCCGACTCAGCGCGCAAGGCCGACACGCCGATCATGGATTTCGTCGCCGAAACCATGCGCCGCGTGTCGCACGCCGATCTGGCGTCGGCCTCAGCGTTTTCGGTGGACCTGAAGATTCCCGCTGGCACGGTGACAGTCGCGCAAATGGCGCAGCTGTACCCGTATGAGAACACGCTCCGCGCCGTTCGTATCTCCGGCGAAGCGCTGAAGGCGTTTCTCGAGCGCAGCGCGATGTATTTCCGCGTCACGCATGACGATCGCGTCGCTCACGTCTCGGGGGATCCGGCGATTCCCGGCTACAACTTCGAGGCCGTCACCGGCGTCGACTATCAGATCGATCTCAACCGGCAGCTCGGCGCACGGATCGTCGGATTGTCATATCACGGCAAACCGGTGCGCGAGAACGACTCGTTCACGATCGCACTCTCGAACTATCGCGCGGAGGGTTCCGGCGGCTACGCGATGGTGCGCGGCGCGCCGGTGGTCTACGATCGGGGCGAAGACATTCGTCAGCTGCTGATCGACGAAGTCACGCGGCGCGGAACGCTGAACCCGTCCGACTATTTCACACGGAACTGGAGTCTGATTCGTCCCGCGGGCGAGGCGAAGGCGACCACGATTCGCATTATCTCGACGAACGATTTCCACGGCGCGCTCGAGGCGCGGCCCGACGGGAACTTCGGCATTCGCGGCGGCGCCGCGCAGGTTGCGGCGATGGTGCGCCGCGCTGAAGCGGAGTGCACCGGCAACTGCGCGTCGGTCTTTCTCGACGCCGGCGACGAATTCCAGGGGACGCCCGCATCGAACCTCGCGTTCGGCCGTCCGGTCGTTGACTTGTTCAACGCGCTCGGCCTCGCGGCTTCGGCAATCGGCAACCACGAATTCGACTGGGGCATCGATACGCTTCGCGCGAGAATGCGGCAGGCGCGATATGCGATGCTCGCGGCCAACGTGCACCTCACGAACGGCGCGGACGTGCCGTGGATCCGGCAGGATACCATCGTGGAGCGTGGCGGCGTGAGAATCGGAATTATAGGCATCGCCACCCAGGCGACTCCCGTGGACTCGAAGCCCGTGAACGTCGCCGGCCTGCGATTCGACGATCCGGTCGCCGCGGTGAATGTGCATGCGAAATCGCTGCGATCGCGCGGCGCGGATCTCGTGGTGGTGCTCGATCACGACGGCGCGTTTTGCAATCGCGACACCGGCTGCACTGGAAAGATCATCGAACTTGCGCAGGGCATCACGGAGCAGGTGGACGCGATCGTGAGCGGTCATACGCACTCGCTCGTGAACACCACGGTGAAGGAAATCCCGATCGTGCAGGCGATGTCGTCGGGACGGGCGATCGGGGTGATCGATCTGCCCGTCGACCGCGCGGCGCGCGCGTCCACGCGCGAATACGTGCGCATGGTGAAAACGGATTCGATCACTGCTGATCCGGCGATCGCAGCCATGCTGCGGAGCGCTACGCAAAGTGTCGCGTCGATTGTGGCGCGGCCAATCGCGACTGTTGCGGAGGACATGCTCAAGCAGGGAGAGCAGTATTCGCTTGGCAATTTGATCGCCGACGCACAGCGCGCGGCCGGGAACGCCGACGTTGGCGTGATGAACAACGGTGGCATTCGCGCCGATCTTCACGCCGGCCCCGCCTCGTACGGCGCTCTGTTCGAGATTCAGCCGTTCGCCAACGTGCTCGTGCGACTCACGGTGCGCGGAAAGGATCTGCGCGCGTATCTCGAAGCGAACGTCGCGCGCGCGGCGCCGCGCGTGCATCTGAGCGGCGTGATCGCACGGTACGATCTCGAACGGCCGGTCGGCTCTCGCATCGTTACGGCAACACTCGCTGGCGCGCCGCTCGATGATGCGCGCCAATACACGGTCGTCTTCACGGATTTCATGTCCACGAGCGGGGAGGGCGGCGCGCTCTCAAGAACGGCGCTGAAATCGGAATCGCTAGGCATCATCGATCTCGATGCGCTGATCTCATTCGTGCAGTCGCGTCCCGGCGGCGTGATCAGGGCGGACAGCGCGCCGCGATTCGCGCCGCGATTCGCGCCGGCGCCACGATGACGGAACCGACCACGCTGCGGGTGTTCGTGAACGGAAAGGCCTTCGCGGCGAGTCCGGGAGCGACCGTGCTGGATGCGGTGCGCTTGCTCGATGCCGCCGAGGCTGATGCAGTCGCAGCCGGCACTCGCGCCGTGACCGACAGCCGCGGCCTGCCGGTCGCGCCCGAGACGCCGGTGACGGGCGGCGCGGTGCTCCGGATTGTTTCTGCGCGCGCGCTTCGCGCGAACGAGGACGAGGCGTGACGCCGATTTCGCACGCGACGCTGCGGCGGATTCCCAAAGCCGAGCTGCACTGTCATCTCGACGGTTCTGTTCGACCGGCAACTTTGATTGAGCTCGGTCGCGAGTACGGTGTGCCTATGCCAGAGGCATCGGCGGACGCGCTCGCGCATCACATGTACGTGCGCGACGCGCGCCATCTGGAGGATTACCTCACGCGATTCGACGTGACGCTCAGCGTGATGCAAAGCGACCGGGCACTCGAACGGATCGCATTCGAACTCGCCGAGGACGCGGCGGCCGAGGGCGTGCGCTATATCGAAGTTCGATATGCGCCGGTTTTGAATAGACAGTGGGGAATGTCGCTCGACGAAGCCGTGGTGGCGCCGCTGCGCGGCCTGGCGCGAGCGCAGGCCACGCACGGAATTGTCGGACGCGTGATCATCTGCGGGCTCCGCCATCTCTCGCCGGATATCTCGCTCGAACTCGCGCGCCTTGCCGTCGCGTATCGGGGGAAGGGAGTGGTCGGGTTCGATCTGGCCGGCGGCGAGGCGGGACATCCCGCGTCGGCGCATCGCGCGGCGTTCGAGCACGCGCGCGAGCAGGGGATGTTCTGCACCTGCCATGCCGGCGAGGGCGCCGGCCCGGAATCCGTTGCCGACGCAGTGCACGTCTGCGGAGCGACGCGAATCGGGCACGGAACTCGGTTGATCGAGGACCTGCGCCTTACCGACGAACTCGCCAAGAACGGCATCGCGATCGAAGCGTGCCTCACCAGCAACGTCCAGACGCGGGCGTCGAAGAGTTACGAATCGCATCCGCTGCGCGCCTACTTCGAACGCGGAATGTGCGTCACGCTGAACACGGACAATCGACTCATGAGCGGCACGACGCTCACGGCGGAGTACGCCCATGCGGCGAAAGAGCTGCATTTCAGCATCGACGAACTCTGCACGCTCGCCCGCAACGGATTCGAGTGTGCGTTTCTGCCCGAAGACGAACGCGCCGCCCTGCTCGCCAATGCAGATCGCGAGTTCGCACTGCTCCGCGCGGAGGCCGCATGAGCGTGATCGACGAACACGGCGCAGCAGCGGCACAGGCCGCTGCTGCCACCGTGCGCGCGCGTCTGAACATCATGCGCGCACCGAAGGCCGCGATCATCCTCGGCAGCGGGCTCGGCGATCTTGCAGCGCGTATCGAGAATGCATCGAGCATTTCGTACGCGGAGATTCCCGGTTTTCACGCCACGAACGTCGCGGGGCATCGTGGTGAGCTCATTCACGGCACGCTCGGCGGGCGCGAGGTGCTCGCACTCGCCGGCCGCTTTCATATGTACGAGGGGCACGGCGCGCGTACTGCGGCGTATCCGGTGCGCGTGCTCCATGCGCTCGGCGCGCGCGTGTTGTTCCTCTCGAACGCCGCGGGTGGAATTTCGCGCGCGTTCGCGCCCGGTGACCTCATGATCATCGAGGATCATCTCAATCTGATGTTTCGCAATCCGCTGTTTGGCGCGGTGGAATCCGGCGACGATCGATTCCCGGATATGTCGAATCCGTGGTCGCCGCGACTCATCGCGCTGCTGAACGAGAGTGCGAAGCAGACTGGTGTGCCGCTGCAGACGGGGGTGTACTCGGGCCTGCTCGGTCCGAACTACGAGACGCCGGCTGAGGTGCGTATGCTCGCCACGCTCGGCGCGGATGCGGTGGGCATGTCGACGGTGCCGGAGGCGATAGTGGCAGGCGCGCTGAAGATGGAGCTGGCGGGAATTAGTTTGATCACGAACGCGGCGGCGGGAATCTCAGACGCGCCGTTGAGTCATGCGGACGTGGTGGAAGCCGGCGCGCGCGCGGCGGGGAGATTCGCGACGCTGGTGACAGAGTTCATCTCGCGACTCTAGTAAGTTGTATCCTGTGTCCACTGCAACCGCGGCATTCACAGACGGAGTGACGTGCAACTCTTGACTCTGGCAAGGGACCTGAAGCGTCGCAAGGCACGGGAGCGGCGATCGCAATTCGTCGCCGAGGGCGTGCGCACTGTTGAAGAGCTGCTGCGTTCCCCGCTCAAGGTGCGCGGCGCACTGCAAACGCTTGCCCTCGCCGAGTCGCCGCGCGGGCAGGCGCTGCTTTACGAGCTCGCCCGCCGGAGCATAGAATGCGGAGTGGTGAGCGAGAAAGAGTTTGTCTCCGCCGCCGACACCGACCATCCGCAGGGAATTCTCGCGATCGCCGACGTGCCCGAACGCTCGCTGGCGGCGCTCACTCTCGCTGACACCACGCGCATCCTCGTGCTCGACGCCATTCAGGATCCCGGCAACGCGGGAACGCTCGTCCGGTCGGCCGCGGCGCTCGGCGTCTCGGCCGTCGTCGCGCTCCCCGGCACGGCAGATCTCTGGAATGCCAAGGCCGTGCGCAGCGGCGTCGGCGCGCACTTTCGCCTGCCGGCACTGCACGCATCGCTCGACGAGTTCACAGTGTTTCTCAATGAGAAGCGCCTCGTGCTCTGGGGCACCGATGCAGACGGAGAGCCGGTCGACTCGCTGCAGGCGCCGCGCCGTCTTGCGATCGCGGTGGGCAATGAAGGCGCCGGCTTGAGCGAAGGAATCCGAAAGCTGTCCGCAAAAATCGCCGGGCTCCCGATGGCGGGGCAGGTGGAATCGCTGAACGTCTCGGTCGCGGCTGGCATCATGCTCTGGGCGGTCCGGGCATGATCGCAGTCTTTTTTCTGTTCGTCTTTTTCATTGGTGCGAGCGTCGGGTCGTTCCTGAACGTGTGCATCGCGCGCTGGCCGGCAGAGCAGTCCGTAGTTCGTCCGCGGTCGCGCTGCCCGCGCTGCGCGGCTGGCATCGCCTGGTACGACAACGTGCCCGTGGTCTCGTGGATTGTGCTCCGCGCGAAATGCAGGAACTGCGGACTTCCGATCTCGAGCATCTATCCGATTGTGGAAGCGCTCGTCGGCCTGTTGTGGGTCGCGTGCGTCTGGTGGTTCGGCCCCGGCTTCATCGCCCTGCGCGTCGCGATTTTCGCGACGATTCTCTTCGGCATCGCGGTGACCGACGCGAAGCACTATTTGATTCCCGACGGCTTCACCATCACCGGCCTGATCTTCGGCGGCGTAACGAGCGTGATCGGCGCGCTGCTCATGGTGCAGGATCCGTTTGCGTCTCCAATAGATGCCGTGTTCGGCGCGTGCGTCGGCGCGGGCGCGGTCACGATCATCGGCTGGCTCGGCGAGGTCGCGCTGAAAAAAGAGGCGATGGGATTCGGCGACACCACCCTCATGGCGATGGTGGGAGTCGCGCTCGGCCCGAGCCGCGCGCTGCTCACGATCTTTGTGGGCGCGTTCTTCGCGGCCGCGGTGTTTCTCCTGCTGGTGTATCCGATCGGAATTATCCGGGCTCGCGCCCGCGGCGAGAAGTTTGAAATTCCACTCGTGCCGTTTGGCGTATTTCTCGCGCCGGCTGCGCTCTTCACGCTGCTCTTTGGTTCGCCTCTCATCGGTTGGTATCTCGACCGGGTGCTCCGCTGAATGAACTCGCTCGTTTCCAGTAGAACCATCGCGGCGAGTCTCGCGCTCGCGCTGCTCCCGGTGCTCGCCGCCTGCCAGTCGGACCGGCCGGTTGGAACCGGACCGTATGCCAAAGAAGTTGCAGCGGCGATTCCGGCGATCGAGAAATCCGTCGGGTTGAAGTTCAAGACGCCGCCGAAAGTCGAATCGCGCTCGAAAGACGAAGTCCGGAGTTTTCTCGAGAAAAAATTCAACGAGGATCTTCCGGCGCTCGAGCTCGCGGGCGCTGAGCGTTCGTACAAACTCCTCGGGCTGATCCCTGACACGCTCGATCTCCGCAAGTTCATGCTCGGGCTGCTCACCGAGCAGGTGGCCGGCTACTACGATCCCGCCACCAAGGTCCTGTACGTCGTCGGCAGCCCGGGAACAGGCCCGGGCGCGGCGACGCCTGAAATGATTTCGATCACGATCACGCACGAACTCGTGCACGCGCTGCAAGATCAGTACTTCCCGCTGGATTCGCTCGAGAAGGAGCACGGCGACAACGATCGCACGAGCGCGGTTCAGGCGGTGATCGAGGGCGAGGCGGTGTTCGAACAGATGAGCGCGATGCTCGGCGGCAACAACTTCGCCGTTGCGCTTCCCGGCGGATGGGAGCGTGTGCGCCAGATGATTCGCGATGCGCAGGGCACGATGCCCGTGTTCGCCACCGCGCCGATGTTCATCCAGGAATCGCTGCTCTTTCCGTATCTGAGCGGCGCCGAGTTCGTGCGGCACTTCAAGGAGAAGCGGCCGAATCAGATGCCGTTTCGTCCGCCGCCGACTTCAACACGGGAAGTCCTGCACCCTGAGATTTTTCTGGACTCAGTGAAGCGCGATATGGCTTCGCGCGTCGTGCTTCCGAAACCAGACGGCGGCTCGGTCGTCTATGAGAACAATCTGGGAGAGTTCGAAACCCGCCTTTATCTGTTTCAGCACATTGGCGACGCGGGCATCGCAGCGCGCGGCGCGGCGGGTTGGGAAGGAGACCGCTATCTGGTCGTCAAGACAGCGGCGGGAACGGGGCTGACCTGGCTTACGGTATGGGATTCGGCGGTGGACGCGGCGCAGTTCCGTGACCTGATGGAGCAGACGATCGAGACGCGCTTCAAGACGGCGCACGGCTCCGGCGGCAGCGGCACGACGAGGAAGTTTGCGGGAAAGGGAAGGTCGGTCGAGCTCTCGGCGGTGACGGTGCAGGGAAAGCCTGCCGTGCTCTTCAGCGATGTCCCGGCTGGCGCGCCGACGCGCCTGTTCGACCTGACGAAAGTGAAGTTGGTGAAGCCGTAATCCGGAGTGCGAAAGCCGGCGCGCGGCTTTCGTACTCTTGGAGGAGTGATGATGTCGCGACTGGGAATGCTGTGGAAGCAACTGCGCGGTGTATGGCGTCCCGCTCTGACGCTCGGTGCCGTGCTCCTCGCGCTTGGCGCGTGCCGTCAGTGGGATCCAGTGACGGAAAAGGTGATCACCCCCGCACCAGCGACTCCACAGCGAACTGCGCCGCCCCAATTGCAGCCCCGAGCACATAGCCTAGCTGCACGATCAGATTGAGTTCGCGCTGAGTCACGCCGCGCACGAGATCTTCAACGCGCTGTGTGCTGAAGCCGAGCACTTTCCGTTCGACCATCGCGGGGATGTCCACGGTCTCGAGAAGCGCCGGCAGTTTCTCGATGATCTGCTCCCACACTGCGGGCGCCGCAGTCGCAACCAGCCGGCGCGGCGAATCATCGGGGAGCCAGCGCCCCAGCCTGCCGAGCGGACGATCGAGCAGAGCGACGCCTGCGCCGTGCACTGCCTCCACGGCCATGCTTCGCGCGCGCTCCGAGCGCGCGGCGCGCAGCGCCCACTTCACAATCACATCGTCTATTAGCCCAGCCGCCAGATCAGCCGCTTTCTCCCTCAGGCCGGTCTTACGCTCCACCGACAACTCGCTGCCAGCCTCGGCCGACGGCCCCTCTTTTCGCGAGCGCGCCACGAACGAGCGCACCTGCTCCTCGAACGCGGGCGTCGCCACATAACGCTCGTACGCGGCGGCCGCGTCTGGTCCGGCCTCGGCAATCAGCCGCTCGAGTTCGGTGACGACCGCGGGCGGCAGCAGCTCGCGCAGCGGCCCGCGGTCGCGCTCCAGCGCTTCGACCGCGACGTTCGCGAGCTTGGTCTCGATCGCCTCGCGCAATCCTGATCGCTGGAGTTCTTCGACGATGTCGGCCGGCGTGAGCAGCCGCTCGCCTACGGTCTTGCCAATGGTTTTTGCGAGTCGCGCTTTGTTTTTTGGAATCGCGCCGTGCAGCCCGAACGTGCGTTCGTACGGGCGGAAGATCATCACCACGGCGACCCAGCTCGTTACTCCACCGGAGATCGAGCCGAGCAGGACATCAAGGCCTAGGCGGGTGTAGTTCATCGACGTCCACCGGCTGATGTCTGACGTCGCCGTCGGCGTCTGCGAGTCCAGCCGTCGCGGGCGGCAACAGCAGCTCGGCGATCACCTCATCCATTGAGCTCACGAACGAAAAGGTGACGTGCCCGCGAATGGCTTCGGGCACCTCACGCAAATCTTTCTCGTTCGCCAACGGCAGCATCACGTTGCGCAGTCCCGATCGATACGCTGCGAGCACTTTTTCTTTCACCCCACCGATTTCGAGAACTCGTCCGCGCAGCGTCACCTCGCCGGTGACCGCCACGTCGCGCCGCACAGCGCGCCGGCTCATCACGCTCGCGATCGCCAGCGTGACCGCCACGCCGGCGCTCGGACCATCTTTGGGCACGGAGCCCGCGGGAAAATGGATATGAAGATCGGTCTGCTTCATCTCCGCATCCACGATCCTCAGCGCCCGCGCCCTGGAACGTACGTACGAGCATGCAGCATCCACGGATTCACGCATGACGTCGCCGAGCTGCCCTGTGACAATCAGCTTGCCGCTGCCGGGCATGCGCAGCGCTTCGATGGTCATGAGCTCGCCGCCAGCCGCGGTCCACGCGAGCCCAGTGACCGTGCCGATCTCAGGCTCGATCTCCGCCTCGTCCGACGCGTAGCGCGGCGAGCCGAGCACGTCCTCGATGCGCGCCGAATCGACGATCCACGCGCCTTGCTCGCCCTGCGCCTTTCGGCGCGCGCGGCGGCGCATGAGCGCGGAGAGATTGCGCTCGAATCCGCGCAGTCCCGCCTCCCGGGAATATCTGCTCGAGATCGTCGAGAGCGCTTCGTCGGTGAACTGCAGATCGAGATCCGTGATGCCGTGCTCGACCACCATGCGCGGCAGGAGATAGCGCCACGCGATCTCTACTTTTTCTTCCACCGTGTAGCCCGCGATGCGAATGACTTCCATGCGGTCGCGCAGCGCCGGCGGAATGTCGAACAGGTTGTTCGCCGTGCAGATGAACAGCACGGGCCGCAAGTCGAACGGCAGATTCAGATAGTGATCGACGAACGACGCGTTCTGCTGCGGGTCGAGCACCTCGAGCATCGCGGCGAGCGGATCACCGCTCGGGCCGCCGCCCTGCATCTTGTCGATTTCATCGATCATCAGCACCGGATCGCACACTTGCACGCGGCGCAGCGCCTGGAGAATCAATCCGGGCAGCGATCCCACGTACGTGCGGCGATGTCCGCGGATTTCCGCTTCGTCGCGCACGCCGCCAACTGAAATCCGGTAGAATGCCCGCCCAATAGACTGGGCGATCGCTTCACCGAGCGACGTTTTCCCCGTGCCCGGTGGCCCGACGAAACAGAGAATCGGCCCGTGCGAATAGCCGCCGCTCTGCTTGAGCAGTTTGCGCACCGAGAGATACTCGAGAATTCTTTCTTTCGCTTCTTCGAGCCCGTAGTGCCTGTTGTCGAGCGCCGTCTCCACCTTTTCGAGCGCGATGTCTTCGTCGCCGGAGCGCGCGTGCCACGGAAGCGCGAGCACCCACTCGACGTAATTGCGCAGCACCTGGTACTCGCTCGACGCCGGTGAGAGCGCGCGCAGCCGCTCGGTTTCGCGCCGCGCTTCCTGAGCGACTCGATCCGGAAGATTCGCAGCGTCGATCTGGCGCAGGAGTTCCTGCGCATCGCTCTCCGTGGGATCGCGCTCGCCGAGTTCCGCGCGGATCGCCTGCAACTGCTGGCGAAGATAGAACTCCCGATGGTGCTGCTCGACCTTCACCTCGGTTTGTTGCTTGACCTCTTCGAGAATGGTCGCGCGCGCGATTTCTTTGTCCCATTTCTGCGCCACGAACTCCAGCCGCGAGGTGATGTCGAGTCGCTGCAGCACTTCGTCCCTCTCGGCGATGCGAAGATTTCCGTGAGTCGCAGCGAGATCGGCGAATCGCGAGGCATCCGCGGCCACACGCCGCAGGAACCCCGGCACTTCGGCTGGGAACTGTTCGCTTCGCTCGACCAGCGCCTCGGCGGTGATGACGATGCGGTCGATGAACGCCCGTGCGATTTCGCGCTCTGCGGCGATTTCCTCCACGCGCTCGACGCTCGCAACCGGAAACGGCGCGCGCGACGTGAGCGCGCCGATGCGGACGCGCGAAAGTCCCTCGAGTGTCACCTGAATGGTTTCGGCGCCGGAGCTGCTGCGCTCTTTCACGCGGGCGAAAATGCCGATCCGGCCCTCGAGTCTCGACGGATCTTGCGCGTCGTCCCCGAGCGCGACGGCGAGCAGCACGAGCGCGCCGGATTCAGGGTGTGCGCGGAGCAGCGCGAGGTTGTCGGGGGCGCCCATCTGCACGGCGATGGTGCCGTGGGGGAAGACGATGGTCGAGCGGAGAGCCAGGAGTGGCAGCTCTCCGGGCAGCGTGGGCGCGGTCACGTTCGACTAAGCTAGTTCCGGGCGATGCGATCGACTAGCGCGGCTTACGACGTGTACGACGAGTGAACTGTTAACCACTAACTGTTGGTTGGTTAACCAAGGTGTGACAATTCGTAGAGGCCGGCGCACCGAGGCTCAGAGCACAGCCCCTACGAATTCGTTCACTTTGGTTAACCAACCAACAGTTAGTGGTTAACGGTTCACTAGTTTGAGGCGAAAATCCCGCCAATTCCCCTTGGATCCTACCTCGTAACCAGATAGCTTCCAAGGCTCAATGTTCGACGCTCTCAGCTCCCAGCTAGAAGCCAC
>JANYIJ010000022.1 GCA_025362095.1 Gemmatimonadota bacterium
TGGAATCCAGTCGGGAGGCCGAACTTGAACAGCGACTTGATGACCGTCCAGTCGGGCGCGAACCCTTCGTGCTTCGGGAACGAGATCACCCAACCACCCATCAGCAGCTTGTACAGCGAATAGATCGCGACGAGCCCGAACGCGGTGGCCGTCCCCATCGCCGCGCCCTTCGTTCCGAACGCGGGAATCGGCCCGAGCCCGCGAATGAGCACAATATTGAAAATGATGTTCAGCGCAGTGGCCGTAATGCCGAGCTTCATTGGCGTCCGCGCATCGCCGGCGGAGCGGAGCGCGCCGGAGAGCATGAAGAAGATCATCATGCCAAGGCTGAACACGAACATCGTGCGGAGGAACGGCAGCGCCTCGGCTTGCACCGCAGCCGACGCGTGCACGAGCCCGAGCAGCGTAGGAGCGAGAAAGTAGCCGGCGGGCGCGAGGATGCCGAGCGCGATCACGATCGCCGTGAGAAACGCCTGATAAACCGTGCGATCGACCTTCTCGTGATCACCGGCACCGGCGAAACGCGCGACGAGCACGCTCATGCCGGTGAAAAGCGACGAAATGAAGACGATCACCACGAGAAAGATCTGCCAGCTCACCCCGACCGCGGCATTGCCCGTGAAGCCCACGAAGTTGCCGACGAGCGCGTGATCGATCACGCCCTGCATGCCGCCGATCACATTCGCGAGGATCGACGGCCACGCGAGTTTCCAGACGGCGGACGGGAGATGCCCTTCGACTATGGAGCGATCGTAGGGTTTGTCTCTCTTGTTGGCCGCTGCGGAATTATCTATGGAGCGCTGACCGCGATGCGAGTCCCCCGCATGCTGGTTGTGTCGCTCTTTAGCGAGTCGGCGCCAACCGACGCGTGCTTGTTCGCCTGAAGAAGGTACGCGACAACATCGACATACTCCGCGTCTTTCATCGCGCCCGGATTGTCGAGCGGCATCGTGCTGCGGACGAGCGCGTAGAGATCATAGACGCGGCGGTTGTTCCACGACTGCACAAACCCCTGCCCCACCAGTTGTCCCTCGGCGTGGCAGTTCTCGCAGGTGCTCGAGTAAATCTCTTTTCCGCGCGCGGCCTGCGATGGCAGGAACGACGCTGCCGGCAGTCCTGTCGCACCTGAGAGGATCACCCTTGCATTCGGGTCCACACGCAGCGGAATCGGATTGCCGGTTCGCGCACCCGGCGCGAGAAACGCGCCCAGCGGCGACCGAACGTTTGGCGCGGTGGCGCACGCGCACACCGCGAGTGCCACCGAGGCAAAAACCATCGTCCGACGACTGACTGACATTTCTCCCCCGTTGTGGACCGACGAACGGTATCTATTTAACCATCTGTCTTGAGTTTCGTTAGCTCAGAGCTCGGGTCTGAAAGGTCGCGTCTCAGAGCTAGGCTGTTTCATAGCGGCGAGCTCGACGTAACTGCAAGCTGTGAGCTCTATGTAACTGCAAGCTGTGAGCTTGCAGTGCCCGAGAGCTGAGAGCCTTGAAACTGACTCGCTGTGAGACCCGACCTTCCAGACGCGAGCGTTGAGCTGCATAACCACCAACGCCCGCGGTTTGATTTACGTACCACCTTTGTGACACGTTTGTGCATCCCTACCCGCACAAAAAACGAAGAAATCCGCCCATGCCCACCGATCCAACAGATCTTCCTCTTCCGCCCGAAACCGAATCCGCCGATGCGCTGCCGAGGCGTGATTTTCTTCGCGTTGCCGGCGCGGGAGCGGGGCTTTTTATGGTCGGCGGGACTGAGATCCCCGCAAAATCCCTCGCGCCGATCGTGAAAGCGGGCGCGTCGGTGCGGTCCGCGAGCGCTTCGCCGGAGGTGATCGTGATCGGCGCCGGCGGATGGGGGAGCTTCACCGCGCTCAATCTCGTGCAGCGCGGCCTGAAGGTGACGCTGGTGGACGCATACGGTCCGGGAAACGCGCGCTCGACTTCGGGCGACGAGACGCGCGGCGTGCGATCGTCATACGGAGATCGCCCCGGCGAACAGGGCGAGAAGTGGACGATCTGGGCGCGCGAGTCAATGAAACTGTGGACCGCGTTCGACGACGAGTGGGGCAAGCACTTTCGCCTGAACTTGTTTCACGTCACGGGCGATCTCATCATGCGCTCGGAGTGGGACAACTTCCAGCTGCGCACGAAAGTGTGGTGGGACAAGCACAAGATTCCATACGAAGTGTTGAATCCAGCGGACGTGAAGAAGGCGTTCCCGGTGATCTCGATGGACGACATCACGGCGGTGCTTTACGAGCCCGACGCCGGCGTCGTACGCGCGCGCCGCTCGGCGCAGGCCGCCGCCGCCGCGTTCGAAACGCTCGGGGGCAAGATTGTGATCGGCCGCGCTACGGTTTCGAAAACTTCAAACGGAAAGTGCGACGAGATCGTGCTCGACACGGGCCAGAAACTTCGCGCCGACACCTTCGTGTGGTGCGTTGGTCCGTGGATGGCGAAGACATTCCCCGAGTTGCTCGCGAAAAAAACCCGCGCGCCTATTGGATATGTCGTGTATTTCGCGACACCTGTGAACGATCAACGGTTCACCTTCCCGAATCTTCCGAGCTACAATTTTCCGGGAGTCACCGGCTGGGCTGCGTTGCCCGTGGACAATCGCGGATTTCGTGTGCGCGGCGCTGAGCGCGCGCCGGGTGCGCCGGCCGGACCGCCGGGAACGGCGCCGGCGCCGACAGCGGGAACAGCGGGAACAGCGGGAACAGCGCCGGCGGGACGAGGTGGCGGAGGCGGCGGAGGCGGCGGAGGGCGTGGCGGGCAGCAGCAGGCCGATGTTCCACCCGCACAACTCGATCCCGATACGAGTGATCGGTGGGCAGATCAGACGCGCATCGACGGATCACGCCGATTTATCGCGCATCGTTTTCCGTTGCTCGCGACCGCGCCGGTTTCGCAGACGCACGCCTGCCACTACGAGTCCACCTCGAGCGGAAATTTCATCGTCGACAAGCATCCGCAGCTGTCGAATGCGTGGATCGTCGCGGGCGGAAACTCCGAGGGCTTCAAGTTCTGCCCATGGATCGGCGACTACGCGTCGAAGCGCATCACCGGAATCGACGGCGATCCCGCCGTGGTGAAGGCGTTCAAGATTCCCGAGAAGGAATACGAGCCGCCCGCTCCCGCGACTCCTGCGGACAGCACGCGCCGCCCAGTGCGGCCGCCGCCGGGCGAGTAGGGCGGCTAGGCCCGCGGGGCGCCGCGCAACACCCGCTCGTCCCGGTCTGCGCGGCTGAGCGATTCGTAGAGGGCGACTCCCGTGGGCTCGCTGCCCGCCGAGCGCCGATTTCCATCGGCGTGAATTTTCGTCACGTTGCCGCTGAAGAACGCGCCCTTTTGAATCACCAGCGAGTCGGTTTGAATGTTGCCGCTCACGTGACCCGACTTCGCGATCTCGACTTCGCCGGTCGCGATCATGTTGCCGGCGAACCGTCCCATGATCACGGCGTCCACCGTGGTGACATGGGCGTTCACCAATCCCCGCTCGCCGATCACCAGCCGCTCGCCCACGCGCAACTCACCGTGGATCTCGCACTCGACCTGAATCGAGTTTGCGATATCGAACTTCCCTTCCATTCGCGCGTCGCTGCCGACGATCGTCATGAGCGGCGTGCTCGCGTGGCCATTTGCGGACATTGGGGGATTTCCTGAAAGCGATGGCGAGCGTCTTCACGGGCGGATAATATCCCCAATGCGAACTCGCTTGTCCACCGCGCTCCTTGCACTGCTGTTAGCGCTTACAGCGTTGCGACTCCCCGCGCAGGCGGCTCCGGGTTCCCGCGAGACTCCGCAGCAGGGCGCGAGTGTCCGCGTGTATCTCGACTGCCAGGCCAGCGGCTGCGCTCACGACTACTTCGTCACCGAGATCGCGTTCGTGGAGTTCACGCGCGATCGCGTCGATGCCGACATTCACCTGCTCATCACGCAGCTCTCGACCGGCGGTGGCGGCACGCAGTACACGCTGCGAATCGTCGGGCAGCGTCGATTCGCCGGCCGCGTGGACACGTTGCTCACCGGCGTGGGCGCCGACGCCACGAGCGACGACCGGCGCCGCGCCGTGGTCCGCATGAGCAAGCTCGCGCTCGTCCGCTACGCCGCCGCGACGCCGGCCGCGCAGCAGATCGACATCAGCTACAACGCGCCCGTCTCGGCACCGAACGACGGTTCGAAAGCGAAAGCAGATCCATGGAACCTCTGGGTGTATCGCATCAACTCGAACGGCTCGTTCAACAGCGAAAGCGAAACGAAATCCGGCAGCATTTCCGGCAGCGTGACCGCCTCGCGCACTACCGAACAATGGAAGCTGAGCTTCGGCGCGAGCTTCGACTACAATCAGTCGAGCTATTCGTTCGCGGACTCAACCACGAGCACCTTCGTGCAGCGCAGTTCGAGCGCGAACCTCAGGATCGTGCGAACGCTCACCGGTAATTGGTCCGCCGGCCTCAACGCGAATATCTCGCACTCCGAATACAACAATCAGGATCTCTCCACCGGAGCGCAGGCCTCGATCGAGTACAACTTCTTCCCGTGGAAGGAGGCGACCCATCGCCAGCTCGTCGCGATCTACGCCATCGGTCCGACTTACAACCGGTACATCGCAGAAACGATCTACCTCCAGACCAGCGAGACGCTCGCACAGCACCAGTTCATTCTCGCGCACACCACCACGCAGCCGTGGGGATCCGTGGATGTTCAGGCCAGCTTCTCCCAATACCTGCACGATCTTTCGAAAACGAATCTCTCGCTGGGCGGCGGCCTCAATGTCCGCATCGCAAAGGGTTTCAGCGTCAATGTGTTCGGCTCGGTTTCCAGCGTGCACGATCAGCTCTTTCTCGCGCGGGGCGATTTGAGCGTGGCCGACATCCTCACACGCCAGCGCGCGCTCGCCACTTCCTTTTCATTTTTCGGCAACGTCGGCTTCTCGTACACGTTCGGCTCGATCTTTGACACGATTGTTAACCCACGGCTCAATCGACTGTCTGGCTCGGGATCGAGCTCGATGATGATGATGTGCTGCTTCTGATCAACACTGCTCTTGACGGCGCGCACAATTGTTGGCAGGTTCGCTCCGCGTCGTACTCACCCGAAGAAGGGAGCACTGAATGCCGCCGTTTGTTTCCTTGATCCTCGCGCTCGTGCAGACCGCGTCCTACGCCATCGGTATGCCGCTCGCGCGGGCGCCGCTGCCGACTATCGAAGCAAATGACAACCGGCGAGCCGCCGGAGCGTTCGAGGGAAAGACACACACGATTCGGCTCGAGGCGCGCACGGGCATGTGGTATCCGGAAGGACCCAAGGGCCGCGGCGTTGAAGTGGCCGCGTGGTCCGAACCCGGCAGACCGCTGCTCGTGCCTGGCCCGCTCGTTCGCGCGAAGCAGGGCGAAACCGTGCACGCCGTGCTCACGAACTCACTCAGCCGCCGCATCGCGCTCTTCGGCTTCAGCGCCTCGCACTCGCCGAAGGACAGCATCGTGCTCGAACCGGGCGCTACGAAAGAAGTGACGTTCGTCGCTGGCAAAGCGGGAACCTACTTCTACAAGGCGCACTCCGGGCTCTACGGGCCGGGATTCCGCCACGAGTTCGATATGGAACTCGGCGGCGCGTTCGTCATCGATCCCGCCGGTGCAGCGCCCGCGCCCGATCGTGTCTTCGTTCTGACGTGGTGGTTCACGCTCGACTCGACGAGCAAGACCGGTCTCGGCCGAAGCACGATGGCCATCAACGGCCGCTCGTGGCCGCACACCGAGCGCATCGACCTCACGCAAGGCGATTCCGCGCGATGGCGCGTGGTGAATCTCACCGAATCGGATCATCCGATGCACCTGCACGGTTTCTATTTTCAGCTGCACGCAAAGGGTGATGGCATCGTCGACACCGCGTATGCCCGCGATCAGCAGCGAATGGCGGTCACCGAAGTCGTGAATCCGTTCACAACAATGTCGCTCGCGTGGGTGCCGACGCGCCCCGGCAACTGGATTTTCCACTGCCACTTCGCGGGACATCTCTCCGACGTCGGCACGCTCGACACGTATCGCGGCGAATCCGAAATGAAGACTGCCATGGAGCACAGCTCCGACGCGCCGCACCAGATGTACGGCTTGGTGCTCGGTCTCCGCGTAGCGCCGAAGGGAACGCAGGTCGCCGACACTCGCGTACCACGGCCAATCCGCCTGCTCGTCCGCCAGAAAGCCGGCGTGTACGGCAAGCACGACGGCTACGCATTCGTGCTCGGCGGCACCCCCGCGGCAAACGATCGGTCGATCGTGCCGCCGGCGCCCGGCCCGATGCTCGTGCTGAAGAAAGGCGAGCGCGTCGCGGTGACGATCGTGAACCAGTCGAAAGAACGCGCAGCGGTGCACTGGCACGGCATCGAGCTCGAAAGTTTCCCCGATGGTGTTCCTGGATGGAGCGGACAGAACAAGGAGATTCTGCCGTCGGTCGCGCCGGGCGATTCGATCGTCGTGCGGTTCACGCCGCCGCGCAGCGGCACGTTCATGTACCACTCGCACTTCAACGAAGATCAGCAGATCACGTCGGGACTCTACGGCTCGATCATCGTGACCGACGACGGCAAGGCGCCGAACGCGGAGACGGATCGTGTGATGCTGTTCTCGTCGGCGGGCCCGACGATCAATGTGATCACGGGGCCGTCGGCCGCCACGATGCTCAACGGCAGGGTGCAGCAGGACACCATGCAGTTGCGCGCGGGCACGACGTATCGATTCCGCTTCATCGACATCACGGGCGACGTCCACACGTACCTCTCACTGCTCGATGGCGAGAAGCCTGCGATGTGGCGCGCGGTCGCGAAAGACGGCGCCGCCCTGCCTTCTTCGCAGGCAATCATGCGGCCCGCGGCAGACCAGTTGCTCGATCCCGGCGAGATTTACGATTTCGAGTTCACGCCGCAGAAGGCGGGAATGTATACGCTGCGGTTCGGACCAGAGGATGCGCCGCCAGAGGCGGGGCTGCCGAAGAAGGTGAATGTGGCGGTGCGC
>JANYIJ010000027.1 GCA_025362095.1 Gemmatimonadota bacterium
GTCTGCGCGGCCTCGAGAAAAATCGGCAGGTGCGCCGGATCGTGCGAAAAATCGGCATCCATCTCGAAGATGTATTCGTAGTCGTGCTGAAGCGCCCACTGGAATCCGTCACGGTACGCGGTGCCAAGCCCCATTTTGCCCGGCCGCCGCAGAAGGTGCACACGAGGATTTCGCTTTCCCTCTTCCTCTACGATGTCGCCGGTGCCATCTGGAGAATTGTCGTCGACGATCAATACTTCGATCCTCGGGTCCGCGGCGAGCGCGGCCGCGATGATCTTGAGCGCGTTCTCCTTCTCGTTGTACGTGGGCGTGATGACCAGCGCCTTCTCTGACATCAGGCAGCCTCGCGCCTCGGCTTCGACATTACGAGTCCGGCCAGCGCGGCGAGGATCGCGATCGCGAGCGCGGCGAGCGTGATGGATTTCCCTTCCTTATAGGTATCGCTTGAGAAATTCAGCTCGACTTTCTTCGCGCCCTCTGGAAGCGGCAGGCCGATCAGCGAGAGGTCCGCGCGTTCGGGCGTGGCCGGTTTGCCATCGATCATCGCGTGCCAGCCGGGATAGAAATTCTCGGAGACCACGAGTGCCGAGCCCTTGGGTGCGGGCTCGCTCAGCGTGAGCACGATGTGACCTGGCGAGTATTCGTCGACGTGCGTCGTGGTCTTGAGCGGCGCCGGCAGCGACTGCACCTGCGCGCCGATCACCTTCGACGACGTGTCGAAGATCGCCACGCTCTGCGCCGGAAAGGTCGGCGCCTTGAACGCTTCGATCACCGCGGCGTCGGGATACTTGATCATGACCGGCGCGATCCACGCGAACGGATGCCAGCCGGGGAGCTGGAACAATGAGACGACCGAGCCTGCCGCGTCTCTCACCGGCCCTGCAACGCGGCGGACGCCCGCCAGCGGAACCGAGTCGGAGTTCACCAGCAGAAACTCTGTGTTGAGCAGCGCCCAGATGGTAGGATTCGTGAGCGGGTTCATATCATCGTCCACGAACCGATCGAAGCGTCCGATTTCGTTGCCGTGGTATCCTGAGACCACCCGTAGGCCGTGCGCCATCAGGCCGTCGCCATTGAGATTCGGATCATTCACCGCCATCGGCAGCTGCCTTGCGCCGATCGTCAGCACGCGGAACGGCTGACCAACCTTCTTGAGAAATTCGATCGTCGTGTCGGTCGCGTAGAGTGTCGACGCGGGTTCCGAGAACTCCCAGTACAGGCGCTCGACGCTCCAGAGATCGACGACGACAAGCGCCACCAGCGCCCACCCGGCGATGTGCGGCGCAACTTTCTTCCGCGTGAGGCCGAGGATGACGCCGCAGGTGAGCGCGACGAAGAACAGCGAGCGCACCGCGCCCATCTTTAGATCAAGAGATCCCGCCTCGATGCGTTCCGCGAGACGCGTATCAGCCAGCAGGTTGTTCGCCAGCACGCCGAATCCACCGGCGAGCGCGAACAGCGCGATGACGCCGGCGGCGATCATCCATCCGTACGCGTAACGTGTCGAAAATCTTCCTGCGAGCAACCGCTCCGTTCCGAACGCCGCCATCACCGCGATGGCAAATGTCGTCACGAAGAAGATCGTGCTAGGCGCGCGGAAGAAGTGCGTCCCCGGCACAAGCGCATAAATGAGTTGGAAGAACGGCGTGCTGCCGCCGAGGGCCCAGAGCAGCGAGACGATTCCAGTGCCGACCCAGAACCAGAGTAGACGTTTGCGCGAACCTGTCCATCCCCCGCCGAACGCGGCGAACGCGAGAATCATCACGGCAACGCCGACGTACTCACTGTGAAAGTGAATGAGGTTGCGTCCCCAGTAGTTCATCAGGATACCTGAGAACTGCGGGAGATACGTGTTGATCAGTTCCTCGAGCGGGAACGAGAACGTTGTAGCTGTGGCGTAGTCGAATCCCGGGCCGCGCGGCGACCAGCTCACGTACTCGCGCACGGGGAGGAATTGAATCGCGCCGATCGCGCCGCCTACAACAACCGCGCCGAACGCCATCGCAAGCCGCTGAAGCGCGACCCGCTGCGGAAGTTTGTCCGCGCCGATTCCGCCGAAGGCGAGGAACAGCGCCCACGCGCCGCATGTGAGCAGGAGATACTGCAGCAGCTGCGGATGCGGCGTGAGAACGCCGAGCCCGATCACGAGCGCGAACACACCCCACGCCCACTTTTTTCCATCGCGCATGCACCACGTGAGGAGCAGCAGCGAGAGTGGAAAGAGCGCGGACACGAAGATCTTGCCGTCGTGTCCCGCCGACGGAAGCGACGAAACGAACCCACCCATCATGTATGCCGCGCCGCCGATCAGCGCCGGGAAGAATGAAAAGCGAGCGGCGCTGCGCAGGAACCAGTACGTCGCGAGGCCGCAGAGAAAGAAGTGCAGGATCATTCCCCACGTCATCGCGATATCCGTGGGGAGGATCATGCGCAGCAGGAAGGTCGGATAAAAAATGTCGCCGTGCATGGCGGCGACGTACGGCATGCCGCCGAAGATGTACGGATCCCACTGCGGAAATCCGCCGGTGGTCTTCAGCGTGTGTGCTGCGAATTCACGGAACGAGTACCCTGCCTTGTACTGATCGCTCAGCGGGTTCACGAGGAACTTCCCCGCGAGCGCCGGATACGTAAGCGTCAACGCGCTGAGCGCGTAGACGAGCGCAGCCCACCACGACGCGAAACGCGGCGAGTACGGGCTGCCGGCTGGTGCGTCAGCCGCAGGGTTTTCGTGTTTACGAGCCATTCTTCTCGGCGATTGGGTTACTGAGGGACGTCCCTTTTTCTTTCGGTCTGCGAACGGCGAGCAGGATGAGGCCTGGTGTGGCTTCGATGACCGTCATCCAGAGACGGGACGTGATGACTATCGCAGTCGCGGCTGCGCCCGTTTCCAGCCCTGCAACAGCGAGCAGCGTCACCAGCGTGGACTCTCGCACGCCGATTCCACCCGGCGCGAACAGCGTGAGATACCCCGCCAAATACGAAAGGGTGAAAACTGCCGTGTAGTACGAGGGTCTGCCAGCGGCGCCGCCGAGAATTGCGACCGTGAGATCGTGGAATGCAATGCCGTACAGATTCCACGCGAGCGAGCAGCCGGCCACTGCGAAAATGATCGCGAGCGGCGGGATCGTGGGGATCGGAATTTCGCGGCCGGTAACGCGCGCGGCGAACCGCACGACTGGCGGTAAGAGCCACGGCGACCCAAAAACGAGAACGCAGAAGACCACCAGTGCTGTGACGAGCGCGGGCCCGTATCCGACGAGCAGCCGTGAGCCGGCAACGGCGACCACCAGAAATCCCGCGAGCAGGTTGACGATGTTTACGACGAGCGCCGATCCGACCGCTGCGGTGCTCGACACACCGGCTTCCTGCGCGAGCGCGCCCATCGCGCCGATCTGCCAGACTTTTCCGGGAATGTACCGCCCGAGATTCGAAATGAACCAGATTCGCGCCGCCGCGGGCCACGAGAGCTTCCCGCCCCACGCGACCACGATCTGGCGCCAGGTTTCGATCAGCACGATGTAGCTGAGTGCAACCCAGCCCACAGAGCCTAAAACCATAAACCAGTCTGGATGGAGCGTCGACGGCAGTGACGTCAGGTCGCTCCATTCGCTGCGCACTTTCAGCGCGAAGTACACGATCGCGATCGTGAAGAACACGTACTGCACCGCGAGCCACATTTTCTTACGCGACATGCTTCACGCTCTCATAGATGGAGGCGTAGTGCGACGCGACGACGCTCGGAGAGAATCGCGCCAGCGCGGCATCGCGTCCTGCTTTTCCAAGTGAGCGGCCGCGGTCGGAACGCGCGAGCACGGCGTCCATTGCCGATGCCAACGCGGGAACGTCACCGGGCGGCGTGAACATTCCGGTCACGCCATCGATGATCACATCGGTCAGACCACCGGAGCGAAACGCAATCACCGGTGCTTCACAGAGCTGCGCTTCCACTGCGACGAGGCCGAGTCCCTCGTTCTCACTTGGAATCACGACCGCGGCGGCAGCGCGATACAGCGGGACAAGCTGCTCCTGGGATTGCGCGCCGTGCCACCGCACGCGGGCAGCTATGCCCAGCTGCTTTGCGGTGGCCTCGAGCGCGGCGCGGTCATCGCCGTCACCAATCACGTCGAGCGACGCCCCCGCCGTAGTCGCCGCGAGCGCCTGCAGCAGCAGCCCGATTCCCTTCTGCGTGTTGAGCCGGCCAACGAATAGGAACCGCTGTTCCGATCGCGCGATTCCATTTGGAGCCGGTGCGAACAGCGCGACGTTCACCGGCATCGGTTCGACCTTCACGCTGAGACCGTCGGCCATCGACTGTGCTTCTCCTGCCAGATAACTGCTCACGGCGGTCACGGCGGACGACCTGCGCATGACGCGTCTGAACAGCGTGGGCGCCCAGGCGCTGCGCCGCGCGAGCCGCACGTCGCTCCCGTGCATCGTCGTAACGAGCGGCCGCGACGAGAGCGACCCCAGCGCGAGCAGCCCCGCAGGAAACCACCAGTGCGCGTGGATCACGTCAGGCGAGAACTCGGCGGCTGCGCTGCGCACCGCGAGCGCGCCGCGACTCAGCATGCCGGCCAGCGCGGCCTTTCCCCGCAGCGAATCGCCCACCTGCTCCGCCATCGTGCCGGTGTACGCGAGAGTTTCCCATTTCTTGGGCGCGTAGCGAAAGCGGCGCACCTCGATTCCGTCAATCGTGTCGACGTTCGAAAGCCGCGGTCCCGATGGCGCGAGCACGCGCACTTCGGTCCCGCTGTCACCGAGCGCTCGCGCGAGCCGAAGAATGAAGGCGCCCGCGACGTCGCCGCTGAATCGCGGAAACGAATGCGTGACCAAGAGCACGCGCAAGTTAGCGTCGCTCGTCCAGCAGACGGCGCAGCTCGCGCTGCTCGGACCGCAGCACGGCGATCTGCTCGCCGAGCAGTCCTGTGGCGAAGAACACCGAGCCGAGCACGAGGCAGGTCTGAATGACCGTCCATACCGCGCGCAGGCCGATGTCACGCGTGAAGAGCAGAATCAGCGCCGCTATGCCGGAGAACAGCCCGATCGCGAACAGCCCTGCCCCGAGCATGCCGAACGCGAGCAGAGGTTTCTGGCCGAATCGCAGCTCGAACCAGACGGCGAGCATGTCGAGCACGCCAATTGGAATTCGCGAGATGCCGAACTTTGATTTCCCCGCATGGCGCGGATATAGCGGCACGGGGATCTCAGTCACGGTGTATCCCTGCGCGACCGCGAGCACGATCATGTATCGATGCCAGTCCGGTCGCGCCGGCTGCTCTTCCATGATTTCGCGCCGATACGCCTTCACGTTGTTCAGGTCGCGCACCGGAACGTGAAACAGCGCGCGCGAAAGTTTGTTGTAGATCCCCGATACGAACGCCTTTTCATATGCGCCCTGTTTGTATCCCGTGACCATGTCGGATTCGCCGGCAAGAATCGGCGCGACGAGCCGCGGGATGTCTTCGGGCTTGAACTGAAGGTCTGCGGGAAAGAAGACGAGGACGTCCGCGCGCGCGGCGAGGAATCCGCTCCGCAGCGCGTCGGCGATTCCGCGCTGACTGCGGTGCGTTATGACGCGAAGGAACGGATATTTCGCGGCGAGCGTCTCCAGAACTTTCGCGCTGCTGTCGGTGGAGCCGTCATTGATGACGATCACTTCGTACTTCTCGGTGCGCGCGCGGAAGGTCTCGTCGCACTGTTCCACGAACAGCGGCAGGTTCTCAGCCTCGTCTTTCGCCGGAACGAGCACAGAAACCGCACATGCCGATTGCAGGGTTTCCGTGTTCATACTCGCTTCCTCATGCGTGCCGAGAGCACGCCGAGTTGCTCGCGGTATTTCGCGACGGTGCGCCGCGCAATCTGAATTCCGTCGCGCTCCAGAATCTCCACGATAGCCTGGTCCGTGAGGGGGTTCTTGGGGTCTTCGTCGTTGACGAGTTTGGAGATCGTGTCCTTGATGCCGCGCGCCGACACATCCTCTCCATCCACGGTGGAGAGGCCCGACGAAAAGAAAAACTTCAGCGGCAGCACGCCGCGCGGAGTCTGTGCGTATTTCTCGTTCGTCACGCGGCTCACCGTGCTCTCGTGCATGCCGATCGCGTCGGCCACCTCGCGCAGCGTGAGCGGCTTGAGGTACTGCACGCCCTTCTCGAAAAACTCGCGCTGCCGGTCGACGATGAAATGCATCACCTTGAGCATCGTGTGCCGCCGCTGTTCGATCGCCTGAATCAGCCACTGCGCCGCGTTCAGCTTGTTGGTGATGAACTCGCGGTTCTCGCCGTCAAACTTTTTCTTGTCCCGCGCGATTTCCTGATATACGCGGCTCAGCTTGAGCCGCGGCAGGTTGCCGTCGTTCACGAACACCATGTACTGCCCGTCGATTTTATCGACGACCATATCCGGGACGACATAGTGGTCCTGCTTGCCCGACTGCGCGAGCCCCGGCTTCGGATTCAGTTTTGCAACTTCATCCGCCGCGTGCTGCACTTCGGCCGTGGTCACACCCACCTTGCGCGCGACGTCGCTCCAGCGATGCGCGATGAGCTCCTGAAAAAAATCCCGCACCAATCGTTCCGCCAGCGTCCCCGTCTGCCCTGCGTCCTGCAACTGGAGCAGCAGGCACTCCCGCAGATCGCGGGCCCCGACCCCTGGCGGGTCGAGCCGCTGGACAATCGCGAGCATGGCCTCTGCCTCGGCCATCGTATAGAACGGCAGCTCTTCGTCGTCGCGCCCTGCGGCCTCCGCCGCCTTCGCCACTACATCGTTGATCCCCTCGAGGATTTCCTCGAGCGACGCCGCCAGATAGCCGTCGTCGTTGATATCGCCAATGAACTCTTCTGCAAGCAGCAGTTGTCTGGGATTCAGGTCGAGCAGCTTGACCTGCTCGAGCAGGTGATCGTCGAGCTGCGGCGCGCCGACCGAGACAGACTCGTACTGTTCGCGGTCGTCGCGCTGCTCGCTCATTCCGCCCGGCGTGTCGAACCCGTCGAGCAGGATCTCTTCCCAGTTCGTCTCGTCGTCTGTGCTCGCGTTCGGTTCTTCGACCGCGACTTCGGGCGACGCTTCGAGCTCCGCCTCCGTTTCTTCTTCAGCGCCCTGCTCTTCTTCGTCGTCCTCGAGCATGTCGAGGAACGGATTCGTGAGCAGTTCCTGCTTCAAGTGCTGCTGCAGGTCGAGCAAGGGCATGTAGAGCATGTCCATCGCCTGGTAGAGGCGAGGATTGATCTTGAGCTCCTGCCCAAGTCGAAGGCTCTGGCTGAGCCCTCCCTTCATCCCGCCAACTCCGGCGGCGATTCAGTCGGCCGCACGATTGGCGAGGGTGAATGCTCGCCGTGCTCCGTTTGAAACCGGCTGCGCAAGCGGGCGGTGAGCGTGGGGCCGAGGTAAATGTCGGCGACCGTGTCGTCGAAGACGAGATCGCGCACGAGGCCGGACACCTTCACCTGTCCGTCGAACAGGATGTACGCGCGATCGACGATGTCGAGCGTCTGCTCCACGTTGTGGTCAGAGATCATCACGCCGATGCCGCGATGCTTCAGGCTCGAGACGATCTGCTGAATGTCGTGCACCGCGATCGGATCCACGCCGGCAAATGGCTCGTCGAGCATCATGAACTTCGGCTGCGTGACGAGCGCCCGCGTGATCTCGAGCCGGCGCCGCTCTCCGCCCGAAAGAGAGAACGCCTTGTTTGCCCGGAGATGTTTGATGTTCAGTTCGTCGAGCAAGCCCTCGAGGCGCAGCTCGCGCTCCTTGCGGCTGATCGGCAGCGTTTCGAGAATCGCGAGGATGTTCTCCTCGACCGTCAGCTTGCGGAACACCGACGGCTCCTGCGAGAGATAGCCGATACCGCGCCTCGCGCGTTTGTACATCGGCATGTTCGTGATGTCTTCGTCGTCGAACAAGATTCGTCCGCTCTGCGGAGGAATGAGCCCGACGATCATGTAGAACGTCGTCGTCTTGCCGGCACCGTTCGGGCCGAGCAGTCCGACGATCTCGCCCTGTTTCACGTCGAGCGCGACGTTGTTCACCACCGGCCGGCGTCTGTACGTCTTCACCAGCCCTTCGGCGCGCAGCACGCTCGAGCCTTCGACGCGCGCGGCGCCGGAGAGCCGTCGCGTCGCCGTGAACTCTCCCGTCTCGCGCAGCACTTTGCTGAGTTCGCCGCGCAGCAGGCGGACCCTGCTCCACAGTTCCGGCGCGATGCGCAGCGCGCTATGTGTGGGGTCGCCATCGACCGAAAGAATCGCGCCCGACCCCACGAGCCGCGGCACCACGACGTTTGCCAGGTGGAAACGCACTTCATCGAGGCTGAGGCGGCCGGCTTCAGCGTCGGCATCGCGCCCTTCAGCGCGAACCGCCGCGAGGTAATCGCTGCGCAGGCCGAGCGCGACTTCGTGGAACGACGCGGCTCCATCATCGTTCGCAAGCCGGACAAGCGCGAGCAACGCGAGCGCGGCCGATCGATCCTCGCCGGCGTACTTGTCGGCGATCGCGCGAACCTGTTCGTTCTCGCCGTTCATTCCGTTGCCGGTCAAGGTTTCTTGGTCTCCGCCGGCTTCTTTACCGGCTTGATTGCTGTGGAATCCTTGGCCGCGGCCTTCCTGGTGGTGTCTGCAACGAGCTCGTCGTAGAAGCCTTCAGCATGGCCGCGAACCCGAACTTCGTCGACCACTTTCTTCTTGAAGGTCACGGTGATGCTGTCGCCGAGCACGTAGTTCACGTTCGGCCGCTCGGTAATCGGCTCGCCCGAACGGGCCACTTGGTAGAACGATTTGGCGCGGGCGCCTTTGGTGCCGCGCGCAAAAATCTCCTTGATGCTGGGCTGTCTTGAAGTATCCGCCGCCGTGGGCGAATCAAAGTGCGCGGTGATCGTGTCGCCCTCGAGACGATCGAGCGTCTTGGAGTTGATCTTGGTCGAATCGGGGTGACTCTCTGCCAGCGCGCGCCCGAGCGCGCGCATCGTTCGCAGCGTCTGGCCGGGCATCAGCACGTCGATCGAATCCGCCGTGATGTCCTGATCTTTCGAGTGGGCGTGAGCGCGAGTGCGTCCCCACGCGTACGCGCGTTCGAGTTTCTGGCTCGTGACGCGCAGATCGATCGTGTCGGCCTTGAGGTTGACGTCGTCGCTCGTGGCCTCGGCGTGGCCGAGACTCTTCACGCGGTCCACCTCGTGCGCCTTCGAGAAGACGTCGATGATGTCGCCCGCGAGCGTGAAATGGCGTTCGCCCCGGCCGACGACCTTGGGGTTGATCGTGAGGCGCGCGAACTCCGTGATTTTATCCACGAACGCAGAATCGCTGGTCGAGAGAATATCTGGTCGCTCGATGATCACGACGCCTTTGGCGAAGATCAGCGAGTCGTTGTCCATACTGAGTCGATCGGCCTGGACGTTCACCGAATCCTTTGAATCGTTGCCCTGATCTTTGGGACTGACCCAGATGTCCGAACGCGGCTCGGCGACCATGTACGATTTCGTGCGCACTCCCGCGGCGGGCCGCAGGTATTCCGCGTGCGGGCCCGTGAAGCGCGTGCCGGTGTTCGTCACGCTGACGACGTTTCCATCGGCTATGAGCTTCTCTTCGCCGGTGTAGTAGGTAACGCGATCGGCGTCGAGCTTCAGACGTTTTTCGGTGTAGTGAACGTGGCCGATCAGGATCAGGACTTTCTTGTCGGTATAGTGTTCCGCGCTGTCGGAGCGCACGCGCTGATCCGTCCCCTCGCACTTGGCGTCAAAGCCGCCGCTCACCCACGTCGTGTCCTTTCCGTGAATGAGGATGCTCGTCGTGGGGATGCCGTTCACAACGACGCCCGTGCTGATGACGACGCATTCCTTCTGCTGCCCGGCACCGGCGTTTCCCTGCGCTTGCGCGGGGACGGCGCAGGCAAGCAGGATCGGCAGAAGTGCTCTTGCCTGCATTCTTACTTCGGCACCGCGACGGCGCCTGCCTTGCCGTTCAAATGTTTGAACTCGCGAAAGTTCTGCAGATCGGGATCAGTAGAGAAACCGATGCCATGCAGCAGTTTTCCGTCCGGTGTGGTCATCGTGAACACCGTATCGCTCGAAATGAGATTGATTCGCTGGTCGTAGCGCACGAAGGGTGTCTCGAGCCGCCTGCCATCGAGCGTCGTGATCACGACGTCGCCGCGAGCTTCGAGGGCGTTGAGCCGCTGATTGTACAGACCTGTGCGCGACGTGAGGATCGCGTCCTTGAGCCCCTGTGCGTCGTAGAAGATGCCGTGGACGATGCGCATCTCCGTGCGCGTGTTCTCGTCGAAGAAATACGCCGTGTCGGAGAGAATCTCCGCGCGATTGAGCCCGCGATCGGTGATCGTCATCCGCTGTCCGTAGATCACCTGATCTGCTGAATCGGCGAGCGTCTTCTTGCTGGCCGCAATGGGTGGTCCCTTCACATCGGCGCAGGCGGACAAGACCAGCGAGACAGTAAACAGTGGGACAGCAAACAGCGCGCGTTTCATGCTGCGCCGGCTCGCATCAGGTCGTGGAGATGCACCACGCCTACAACTTTCTGCGCCGCATCGACGACCGGCACCGAGATGATCCCCGACTGCTCCATGCGATAAACCACGGCGCTCCCGAGCTCGTCCGGCGACGCGGTCTTCGGAGATTTCGTCATCACCGCGTCCACGCGAAGCGAGAGAAAGTCCGTCACCTTCTCCATCAGGCGCGTGAGATCACCGGTGGTGAAGACACCCTGCAGTTTGCCGTTGGCGTCCGCGATGATCGCGATGCCGCGCCGCTCAGCCAGCTGCACCACCGCTTCGCGCATCGTCGCTCCAGGTCCGAGGATCGGCAGGTCGTCCGTCAGCATCACGTCGCGCACGGCCAATAGCAGTCGCTTCCCCAGCGCGCCGCCCGGGTGGAGCCGCGCGAAATCTTCGCGACGAAATCCTTTGACCTCGAGCAGTGTCACGGCCAGCGCGTCTCCAATCGCGAGCGTTACGGTCGTGCTCGTCGTTGGAGCGAGATCGTGCGGGCACGCCTCTTCGCTCACGGAAGCGTCGAGCCACACGTCCGAATGGCGCGCCAGTGTCGACGCGCCCACGCCCGTGATGGCGACGGTCCGTACACCGAGCCGTTTGAGCTGTTCCAAGAGTGGAAGCAGCTCTTCCGTCTCGCCGCTTTTTGAGATCAGGATCGCGACGTCGCTGCTGGAGACAATGCCGAGATCGCCGTGCACACTTTCTGTCGGATGAAGGAAAGTCGCCGGCGTTCCCGTGGACGTCATGGTCGCGGCAATCTTGCGGCCGATCAGTCCCGATTTTCCCACGCCCGCAACGATGACTCTCCCCTTGCTCGCCGCGATCAACTCCACGGCGGCAGCAAAAGTCTCACCAATGCGCGGCTCGGTCTCCGCGAGCGCCTCGCGCTCCAGCCGCACCACGCGCCTGCCCGACGCGATGATCTCGTCGCGCGTCATGTGGAAGCCTCCGTGGCGGCGACGTAGCGCTCGACCGCTGCGCTCCATTCTCCGCGCGCCGTAAGCAGCAGCTCCGCGAACTCGCGCACCGCGCCGCGCCCGCCTTCACGAGTCAGATGCACGTTCGCGATCTCCTTCACTTCTTTCGATGCGTTCGCGACGGCGACGGACATTCCAACCTTGCGCAGCACGGCGAGATCGGGAAGATCGTCGCCCACGAACGCTGCCTCGGCCGGATCGATCGCCAACTCCGCGAGCATCTTCGTGAGCGCGGAGAGTTTGCGCGCCTTCGAATCCTGAGCGACCGCGTCGACCTTGAGCTCCTCGGCGCGCAGCCGCACACTCTCCGACTCACGGCCGGTGATGATGCCCACTTTGATTCCCGCGCCGCGCAGCAGTACGATGCCGAGCCCGTCTTGAATGTCATAGCGCTTGAGCTCCACGCGTTTCCCGTCGGCGTCGCCGAGGTAGACGCCGCCGTCGGTCATCACGCCGTCGACATCCAGCCCGACGAATTTGACGCGTTTGGCCGCCGCCGGAGCAATCACTGGGCGATCATTTGCGCGCCGTTGCCCAGACGTCGACCGCCTTCGCGATCAGCGCGTCGAGCTGGTCGAGCGGAATCATGTTTGGCCCGTCGCTCGGCGCGTGCGCGGGATCCGGATGCGTCTCGAGAAAAAGACCATCGGCTCCGGCTGCGAGCGCAGCGAACGTCAGCGGCGGAATCATATCGCGTACGCCCCCGCTGCTGCCGCCCTCGCCTTTGCCGGGCTGCTGCACGGAGTGGGTTGCATCGAACACCACCGGGCAGCCCGTCGCTTCTTTCATTCGCGCGAAGTTGCGCATATCCACAACGAGATCGCCGTATCCGAAAAAGGTCCCGCGCTCGGTGACTGCTATGTCCTTCTTGGAATCGAGGTTCATAATAGCGCGCCCTTCGCTCACCTTCTTCACCGCTCCGACCATTCCCTCCGGCTGCAACCACTGTCCCTTCTTCACGTTCACCGGCTTGCCCGTCGCGCCAGCAGCGAGCAGAAGGTCGGTCTGTCGGCACAGAAACGCAGGGATCTGCAGCACGTCGGCTACCTGCGCCGCCATCGCGCACTGCTCGGGGAGGTGCACGTCGGTGAGCACCGGAAGTCCGGTGCGGGCGCGCACTCGTTCCAGCGCGGCGAGGCCTTCATGGAGTCCCGGCCCGCGATGCGCGCCGGGATTCGAACGATTCGCTTTGTCAAAACTCGCCTTGAACATAATTCCGCCCGGAACTTTCTCGGCGAGCCGCGCGAGATGGTCGCCGACGCGAAACATCAGGTCGTCGCCTTCCACAACGCACGGCCCCGCTATCAGGAACAAGCGGTCGGCGGGAAAGAGAGCAGCACGAACTGCCATTCACTTCGCCTTTGCGAGAGGAACCTGCACGGCGGGCGCGGCCGCGGGAGCGGCGGCGCCCTGCTCTTCGCGCTTCTTCTTTGCCGTCACCGCTGCGGCAATGAACGCCGAGAATAACGGATGCGGACGCGTCGGCCGGCTCTTCAGCTCCGGATGGAACTGACACGCAACGAAATGCGGGTGATCCGGCAGCTCGATCATTTCCACGAGCGATGCGTCGGGCGAAAGACCGGAAAGGCGCATTCCTTTTTCCTGGAACAGATCGCGGAACTGATTGCTCACTTCGTAGCGGTGACGGTGGCGCTCGCTAATCTCCGGCACGCCGTAAATCTCGGCCGCCTTCGATCCGGGCCGCAGCCTGCACGGGTACGCGCCGAGCCGCATGGTGCCGCCCATATCCTGCACATGCTGCTGGCTCTCCATGAGCGAGACGACCGGGTTTCCGCACTCGGGAGCGAACTCGCTCGAGTTCGAGTCGTCCAGTCCAACGACATCGCGCGCGAACTCGATGATCGCGACCTGCATTCCGAGGCAGATGCCGAAGAATGGCGTCTGGCCTTCTCTCGCTGCGCGAATCGCCTCGACCATTCCTTCCACGCCGCGCACGCCGAATCCGCCCGGCACGAGCAGCCCGTCGAACCCGGCCATCATCTGACGCGCTGTCGCATCGTCGGTGAACAGATCGCTGGACGTCCACGCAATCTCGACGCCGACATCGTTCGCGATGCCGCCGTGAATGAGCGCTTCCTGCACGCTCTTGTAGCTGTCCGCGTAGTCCGTGTATTTGCCGACGACGGCGATCCGCACCTTCGACGGCGGATCCATCACGCGCTGAACCATCATATTCCAGACGGAGAGATCGGGCTCCGGCGTGGCGAGGCCGAGCTTCCGGCACACGAGATCGTCCAATCCCTGCGCGGCAAAGGAAAGCGGGATTTGATAAATCGTGCGAACGTCGAGGCTCTCGATGACCGCACCGAACTCCACGTTGCAGAACAGGGCGATTTTGCGTTTTACATCTTCGCTCAGCGGGCGTTCCGCGCGGCAAATGAGCACGTCGGGCTGGATACCGATTTCCATCAGCTCGCGAACGGAGTGCTGCGTCGGCTTGGTCTTCACTTCGCCGGCCGCGGCAATGAACGGCACCAGCGTTAGATGCATGAACAGCGCGTTCTCACGGCCCACATCGTGCCGGAATTGACGAATCGCTTCGAGGAACGGCAGCGATTCGATGTCGCCCACCGTGCCGCCGATTTCCACAATCACCACGTCGTTCTCGGGAGCCACGCGGCGCAGCGCCGATTTTATTTCGTCGGTGATGTGCGGAATCACCTGAACGGTGGAGCCGAGGTATTCGCCGCGGCGTTCCTTCGTGATGACGTTCAGGTACACGCGACCGGTGGTCACGTTGTTCTGTTGCGACAGCGGCCGGTCGATGAACCGCTCGTAGTGCCCGAGGTCCAGATCCGTTTCGGCACCGTCATCGGTGACGAACACCTCACCGTGCTGAAACGGGCTCATCGTGCCCGGATCGACGTTGATGTACGGATCGAACTTCATCATCGTCACGCGCAAGCCGCGCTCCACGAGCAATCGCCCGAGCGACGCGGCGGCGATTCCCTTGCCGAGCGACGA
>JANYIJ010000132.1 GCA_025362095.1 Gemmatimonadota bacterium
AAGTTTCGCCGCGCTGCTGTTCTACTTCTCGGCGTTTCTGGCGGTGATTGCCGTCATGACGATCGATCGCACCACAGGCTACTATCGCTTCTTCTTTTCAAAGCCGGTGAACGTCGTCTCGTACTATGTGCATACGTTCGCCGTGCACGGCGCGGCGCTCTGCGGATTGCTCGTGATCTTCGCGCTCGCGTGGAGCACGTGGCTGCCGCACGAATCGCTGCACCGCGGAGCGATGGTCGGCATGATTGGTTTCGCGCTTATTGGAGGAATCGGATTCGGGTTCGGCGCAATCACGAATGCCGACGCCGCGCTGACGCCGCTTTCGTACATCTTTGCCGTCTCGGCGCAGACCACACTGATCGGCTATACCTCGCCGCCGAAGTGGCTCGAGATTTTTGCGAAGGTGATGCCCCCCGCGACGGACTTCGAGAAGCTGCGCGCGCAGCTCAACGCCGCGCAGTCGATCGCGGCGAATCCGCTCTGGCACGTGCTCGCGTACGGCGCCGGCGGCTGGATCCTCGGCTTGATCTTCCTTCGCCGGCGTCAGATAGCACGATGAGTGCGAACGGAGAGGCGCCGTACTCCGGGCTGCTCGACGCGGTGCTCCCGCCGGAGTCCGTCGTGCGCACGACGTTCGCGAACGGACTGCGCCTGCTCGTGCGCCGCGACACAAGCGCGCCGGTCGTCGCCATCGTCACGTACGTGAAGGCGGGCTACTTCGACGAGACCGATGACGAGATCGGCATCTCGCACGTGCTCGAGCACATGTATTTCAAAGGGACGCCGACGCGCGGCCCGGGCGAGATCGCGCGCGACACCAAGGCGAGCGGCGGCTATCTCAACGCCGGCACGATCTACGATCACACGCACTACTACACGGTGCTGCCGTCGAACGGCTTCGCCGCCGGACTGGCGATCCAGGCAGACGCGTACGCGAACTCGCTGATTGACAGCGGCGAGCTCTCGCGCGAACTCGAAGTCATCATCGAAGAGGCGAAGCGAAAAACCGACAGCGCCACCGCGCTTGCGACAGAAACCCTCTTCGAGCTGCTGCACGACAAGCATCGGATCCGTCGGTGGCGCATCGGCCGCGAGGCCGGACTGCGCACCTTCACGCGCGACATGGTCAACGGGTTCTACCGGAAGTTCTATCGGCCGTCGAACACGGTTCTCGCAATCGTCGGCGACGTCGATCCAGCCGAAGCGCGCACGCTCGTGGAGCGCCACTACGGCTCGATTCCCAACGGCACTGTAGATCGCGTGCCGGGTCCGGAGGAGCCGTCGCACATTGATCCGTCGTTCCGCTATTCCGAATTCGCCGGCGACATCCAGCAGGCCGAGCTCGTATTCGGCTGGCGGACGCCGGCTCTGCTCCACGACGACACGCCGCCGCTCGATCTGCTCGCGGCCGTGCTCGCGAACGGTCGCGCGTCGCGTCTCTATCGCGCCGTGCGCGAGCGGCGCCTGGTGTCGTCGATCGTCGCGTACGACTATACGCCGGGCGAACTCGGCGTTTTCGTGGTGCACGCCACCGCGCGCCCCGAGCGCGTGCGCAGCGCCGCGCACGCCGCGTGGGATCAGTTGCGCCGCGCCCGCGACGGCGAGATCACGCCCGCCGAGGTCGAGCGCGCGCGGCGCATGCTGGAGGCGCAATGGCTGCGGCGGTTCGAATCGATGGAAGGGCAGGCGAACCACATCGCGAGCTGGGAGCTCGCGGGCAACTGGATGCTCGGCGGCGCGTATCTGGACAGACTGCTCACGGCAGACGCTGAGCGGCTCACCGACGTTGCGCGCCGATGGCTCGCGCCCGAGCGCGCGGGGCTCGTCGCGTATCGTCCGTCGAGCGCGCCGCCGTTTGCGGCGAACGCGGCCGAGATGCAAGCCGCGCTCAACGGCGAGCGCTCAGAAGCGCTGTCGCCACTCGAGCATCCGGCGCCGCCGACTCCCGTGCACGGTTCTCGCGCATGGGTGTTCGAGCGCGAAGAAGCGCAGGTGCGAGTGTTCCGCATGTCGGCCGGCGTGCCGGTGCTCGTCCACCGCCGCCCCGGAGCGCTCGCTCACCTCGGCTGGTTCGTGCGCGGCGGCTCAGTGCTCGAGCCGGCGAGCGCGACCGGGCTCACGTCGCTGATGACGCGCGCATCGCTCAAGGGAACGGAACGCCGCAGCGCAAAGCGGATCGCAGAGGACGCGGAGTTTCTGGGCGGTGTGCTTTCGACCGCGGCCGCCGCCGACGGATTCCAATGGACGATATCCGTTCCGCGGCGCCGCCTCGACGAAGCGGCGGAACTCCTGGCCGATGTCGTGCAGCGGCCGTCATTCAGCGACGAGGCGGTGGAATCAGAACGCGCTGTCGCACTCGCCAATCTCGCGGCGCTCCGCGACGACATGTACCGCTGGCCGCTTCGCCTCGCGACGCAGGCTGCGTGGGGATCGCATCCGTACGGGCAATCGGTGCTCGGCACGGAGGAATCACTCGCGGCGATGGATTCCACAGTGCTGCGCGACTGGCATGCGAAAGTGGCGGTGGAGGCGCCGGGCGTTCTCGTTTGCGTCGGCGATGTCGATCCGGACGAGGGCGCGTCGCTCGCGACCCGGTTCTTCACGTCGCTGCGCGCGGCCGATGGCGCCGAGGCTCCGGTTCCGGCGTGGCCGCAGGCCATGGTGATGAACGAAGATCGTCGCGATAAGGCGCAGAGCGCGCTCGCGATGCTGTTCGAAGGTCCTGCGCGCGGTGATGACGCGCGCTACAGCGCGGGGATGATCGCCGGCGTCGCGAGCGGGCTCGGCGGGCGTTTCTTCGACGAACTCCGCGACCGCCAGTCGCTCGCCTACACGGTGATGGCCGCGCCCCTCGTGCGCCGCAGCGCTGGCGCGTTCACGGCATACATCGCGATGTCACCTGAGAAAGAGGAAGCCGCGCGAACGGGGCTGTTGCGCGAGTTCGAGCGGCTGCGCGAGTCGCCGGTCACGGAGCGCGAGCTGACGCAGGCGAAAACCTACGCGCTCGGCACCTGGGCGATTCGCCGGGAGAGCGCGTCTGCGGTGATGAGTGATATCGCCGATGCGTGGCTGTTCGGGCGGTCGCTCTCGGAGCTCACGGAGTATGAGTCCCGAGTGCGCGGGGTGTCATCCGCGCAGATGTTGCAGCTCGCTCGAGCGTATTTCGAGCCCGAGCGGAGGGTCGAAGGGATTGTTCGGGCAACTCGCTAGATCGCCAATAACGACTCGCGATTCGCCACGCTCTCGCCAATAACGACTCGCGATTCGCCGTAGTTCCTAACGTCTCAAAGCTGGCATGAATCCCAGCGCCCGATTCAGCCACCGGCACATCGGCACCAGCAACGCGAAATCCTTCATCGCCTTCTCCGCCAGTTTCGGCGAGAGAATCTCCGCGTCGGTATACAACCGGTGCATGGTGAACGAGTTGTAGCGCAGCCATTTCTCCGCGGGATGTCCCTCTTCGAATCCGCGTGGAAGTCGTTTCAGCAGAATTCCCGGCTCGTCATCCACCAGCCCGCCGAATCTCTTGAGCACTGCGGGAGCGGTCACCGCGCGCTTCCACCCCGCGAGATCTTCGCTGAAATGCTCGCGGACTTTGGCGAGCAGGTGTCGCGGCGGCATCCACAGGCCGGCGGCAACGAGCGATGCGTTGGGCTCGAGATGCACGTAGAAGCCTGCGCCGCCGTCTATCTCTTTGCCCACTCCGCGTCCCGGGGCGCGATGAAAGATCCAGAGCGCCGCGTGCACCTTGTACGGCGATTTGTCTTTCGACCAGCGCACATCGCGATAGATCCTGAACATCGAGCGCTTGGGATCACCGACGAACTCGGGAGCGAGATCTGCGAAGCGCACATCGAGCTCTTCAATGAGCGCTTTCATCGGATCCGAAACGTCGCGCACGAACACGTCGCGCCGTTCCTCGAACCACTCGCGCCGGTTGTTCTTTTTGAGCGCGCGCAGGTACGCGAGCGCCTTGGGCTGGAACCCTCGAAATGCAGTCATGTTGTTGTCGTTTCGGTCTTCGGTCTTTGGATTTCGGTCGTCAGCCGCGGTCGAGCCGGCTGCTGCGCGCTTCGGCAGCGTCGAGCTTTCGCTTGAACACGTCGACCGCCTTCTGCGGATCCCGGCCCGACGGCACGAGCAGGTCGAGCAGCAGCGTCTCGCGCGCCGGCATCGTGTGCACGGTGACGTGGCCGAGGTCGAGAAGCAGCAGCACGGCGAGTCCATCGCGCGGGAGCTCGCGCACCATCGGCGGCTCTGCGGTCGAAAGCCCCGCGGCGCCCGCCGCCGAGAGCAGCAGTCCCGAGAGCGCGGCGCCGTCGCGGAGAATCGGCGACGTCACGCCGCGAAAATCGGCGGTGCGATGAACGAGCGGCGGCGGTCCGTGCGCCTCGACGGCCATCGCGTCAGGGCGCCGGTGGCGCAGCGCCCGCCGCCGGCCGCCGCGCCGGCTGCTGAAACACGCGAGTGAGCGATCGCGCGCCCGTTGGCCCCACCGAGCGCACGGCGGCGACAGCGTCATCGAGTTCTTCGTCGAGAAGGAAGGACGTGCCGTTCACCGGGATCACCCGCACGTATGTCGGCTGAATCGTCGAGCGCACGAGCACCTCGTATGATGCCGCTCCCGCAACCACGGGCCACGTGAGATCCCAGTCCTGCCCGCCGCTCAGCGTGTCGCGCGACTGGCGTGCGCTGTCGGGCGGCGGCGGTGCCGCGGCGAGCGACGCGACAGTGGCGAGGTTCAATCGCGCGATGTTCGCCGTGTAACCGAAATTCACGAACGTGAATTCGTCGGTTGGCAGATGCTGGCGCTTGTAATTCTCGAGTCGCTCGGTGAACCGCAGCGCAGGCGCGCCGATCCGCTGAAACGGCCCGTGATCGCCGCCGCGCCCAAGACGGTCGAGTCTGAACGTCGGCCGCACTTCGAACTTCGGCAGGTACAGCGCGCCGACTCCCCATACGTAGCGCGCGAGTTCACCGCTCTGGCTCGGCACTGAGTCCACGGCGTAGACGCGCACACTCGTCGAATCCGTCTTCCCATTTGCCGCGACGACGTTTCCAACGATGTCGTCGGTGAGGCCGGCGACGATCTTGAATCCCGAGTCCTTGAGACGCTGCGCAAGGTGCGCCGATCCGAGCGTGCCCTGCTCCTCAGCCGCGTAGAGCGCGAAGATGATCGTCGCGTCGAGACCGTTCGGATAGCGCTTGGACATGACGCGCGCGAGCTCGAGCACCGCGGATGTGCCGCTGCCGTCGTCATCCGCGCCGGGCGCGGTGGAGGTGGAATCGTTGGTGTTCGTCTTGCAGACGCAGGAATCATAGTGGCCGCCCATCACGATCACGCGCGTGGAGTCGCGTCCCGGCAGCCACGCGAGCACGTTGACGACGTTCATCGTCACGCGCTGCGGATGCCGCGCGTTGACGATCATCGCCGGATCGTATTCGACGCGGAGGCAGCCGCTGCAGTCGCGGCTGTACGCGCGCAGTTCGCGATAGAGGTAGCGCCGCGCCGCGCCGATCCCGTGCGATTCGGATGTTGTGTCGCTCATGGTGTTGCGCGTGCCGAACGAGACGAGCGCCGAGTCGGTCTGGCGGATGCGCGCCGGCGAGATATCCACGAGCGCCGCAATGATCGCCGCGTCGCGCTGCAGCCCGATCGCCGCGGGGAGCGGTTTTTCCGGTGCCTTTACGGGAGCCTTCTGAGCGTTGGCTGAAGTGAACGCCGCGCACGCGGCAGCGACGACGAGAATGCGCGCAATCATCTGCCGCCTGTCGGTCGTCATCTGTTGCCTGTCGGCCGTCATCTGTCGCCTTTTAGAACATCGACATGGCAAGGAACGAGCGCAGAGAATCATTCGTCGACCGCAGCCGCATCGAGAGCACGCGCACGCACGACCAGAGCACTTTGTATGCGAGCTCGCGGTTGAAATCGAGCAGCAGTTCGAAATCCGAGCGCGCGATCGTGAGCACCTTGGTGCCGCCGTTCGAGATTGCGTCCGTCGAGCGTTCGCTGCGATCGAACACCGACATCTCGCCGAAGAGCGAGCCCGGCTTCAGCACCGCGAGCGCTTCCTCGCCGCTGCCGGGAATCGTGCGGCTGATGCGCACCTCGCCCTCCACAATCAGGAAGAGCCGGTTCCCCGGTTCGCCTTCGCGAAACACATACTCGCCGGACTGGAACTCCTGGTTGCGGCACAGCTCGGCGACGCGCGCGAGTTCGCCGTCGTCGAGATCCTTGAAGATGTTCACCTGCCGCAGCAGGTCGATGACATCGGCCATGGGAACCGGTTCGGTCGTGGGAAATGGTGCGTCCCGCGAAGCTAGGTGGCACCCTTCGCGCTGGCAAGTTTTCCTGCCGGAGCGTTCTTTTTGGGGCTCGGTTAGCTTACGCCCATATGCAGCGCGAATCGCTCGCAACACTGCCGAACCTGATCTCGCTCTCCCGGCTGGGTCTGGCGGCGGCCTTCGTGATGCTCAAGGGAACGAACGAGCGGCTGCTCGTCATAGCCGTGGCCGCCGTCACGGATTTTCTCGACGGGTACCTCGCGCGACGCCACGGCACGGCATCCAAATGGGGCGCCCTGATCGATCCGATCGCCGACCGCTTCTTCGTGTTCACCGCCGTCTGCGCGCTGCTGTTCGACGACGTCATCAGCACCTGGCAGTACGCGATCCTCATTTCCCGCGACTTCATGACCGCGGTCGGATTTCTTACGGCGCGCGCAATCCCGTGGCTGCGCAAAGTGAAATTCAAGTCACGCATGAGCGGCAAGGTGGTGACCACGCTGCAGCTCGGCACGCTCGTGCTGGTATTTCTCGCACCGGACTATGTGAACCTCGCGCTCTGGCTCGTGGGAATTTCGTCACTCTACTCCATCAGCGACTACACGCTCGCGCTCTGGCATGCACGCGCGAAGCAATAAGCCCGCGAACGTGCGCGCGATTCGGTCGCTGTCGCGCATCGCCGGAATCGCACTCGTCGCGGTGACGCCTTCTGCTGCCCGCGCCCAAACGGAGCCGTTCAAGACGCCGGTGCAGTTCGAAGCCCGACTCGATGCGCTCGGCGGTCCGCCGGCAGGCGCGCAGCTCGGCGTGGGCGCGAACGCCGCCGCGGGATACTACGTCAGAATCGGCGCCGATATCGCTGCGGGGGCCGCGTCACGCGACGGCGCGGCGCTGTTCCGCGCGCGCGCAGATATCGCCTCCCGATTTCTGCTGGACCCGTTCCACCAGTTCGCGTGGGGTCCGTACGTCGGCGGCGGCTTTACCGCGCAGTGGGATCGGCGCGCGAGTTGGCGCGGCGACCTGCTCGTGTTGATCGGGGTCGAAGGGCCGGTGCGCGCGGGCTGGCGCTCCGCGGTCGAACTTGGGCTGGGTGGAGGCGCGCGGCTCGGTGTGGTGCTCCGCCGCGCGCGCCCGAATGCTCGCTAAGCGCTAACCGCTTGTCCTGATTTCGCTGGCTGCACGAACCGCTCGCCAAGCGTCCGCAGATCCGCGAGCTCGATCGCAGTCAGCTCGTGGTAGCGCTCTGCCATGTAGGCCAGGGTCTCGTCGAACCATTCCTTCTGGTGATCGGGATGTGAGCCGACCACATCGCAACGCATGATGTGCTGGAACAACTCGTCGCGCGCCTGATCGAACGGTTTCGGTTCCACCGCGACTCGGCGTGGTTTCATCTTCTTAGTGTTCATTTATTCTTGTTTGAGGGTGATGCACGTCGCTGAAAGCTAAACGGTAGAAGCATCGGTTCCTATGGGTCAACGCGCCTGTGTTTCGGGGCCGATCCATGTGCGAAGCAGCTCTGCCAATTCGACCGGCGCGTCCTCCGGGGCGAGCCGCGCGACGCCCGGCAAAATCCGCAGCTCGGCGTGCGGAAGCAGCGAGAACACGTTCGCCGCAACGTCGCCGGCGACCCACGAATCCGCGTCACCGCGCACCACCAGCGACGGTGCGGCAATCTTCTCCCACACTACGTCCGCGAGTGCCTGATCGTTGATTCCTCTCTCCAGCTGCATCAGGTGGCGAACGCCGTCGCGCCCCACGAACGGCGCAGCGTATCGTCCCACGAGTGCCGGCGGCATCGCGGCGGGCTTCGCCACGCTGCGCTCGAGAATGGGGCCGAGCAGCGTCGCCGCGCCGAGCATTCCGCGTGACGCGTCGAGCAGATGCCGCGCGGCGAGCCGCTGCAGCTCGGCGTACTCGCTGCCGCGAAGCGCGGCCGGGTCGGCCGGATTTATCAGGACCATCGAGCGAACGCGCGCCGGACGCCGCGCAGCCAACGCGATCGCGACGGCGCAGCCGAGGTCCACGGCGACGACGTCTGCCCGCGCCACGCGCAGCACGGTGAGCGCCCGATCGAGATAATCAGCCTGCGCGCTGATTCCATAATCCGCCTCGAGCGAACGGTCCGACTCGCCCCACCCGAAGAGATCGACGGCGAACACCGTCACGCGTCCGAGCGGCAGTTCCGGCGCGATGCTGCGCCAGAGAAACCCCGACGTGCCGAACCCATGGAGCAGCACGACGGGCCGGTCTCCAAATCCGTATCGCTCGACGTGGACCGCGCCCGGTCCGACTGGAATGCGCACGCGTGCAACCTGTCCCCGTGTCCCGCGTCCCGCTAGTTTTCTGCGAGCGAGGATCACACCGAGAGGAGCGCCCGTGGCAAAAAAGACGGTCCAAAAGGCGAAGGCCAGCAACGCACAGTTCGTCGGAATCATCGTCGCGGTCGCGATCGTCGGCGTCGCGGCGCTCGGCTACGTGCTCACGCACAACGGGCCGAAGGTGATCATCGTCGATCCGAAAATTCCGGCCGGCGCGGCGGAGGGTCACTTGATGGGCAAGGCCGATGCGCCGGTGCAGGTGCTCGAGTTCGGCGACTTCGAATGCCCGGGCTGCGGCAACTTCGCGACACTCACCGAACCCGATGTGCGCGCGCGACTCATCAACACCGGCGTCGTCGGCTTTCGTTTCTTCGATTTCCCTTTGGTGCAGCACAAGAACTCGTTCACCGCGCATCTCGCCGCGGCATGCGCCGAAGACCAGGGAAAATTCTGGGACATGCACGACCGCATCTACGCCGGTCAGGACGAGTGGAGCGATCTCGTGCGGCCTGGCTTCTCCGACCCGCTCTCGGTCTTCAAACGCTATGCGAACGAACTCGGCATGGATGTGAAGACATGGGAGAGCTGCGTTACGTCGCAGAAATACACGGCGAGGATCAAGGGCAATCAGGCTGAGGGCGCACGCCGCAACGTGTCGCAGACCCCGACGATCGTCATCGGCAACAAGCAGGTGAACGTCGTGACGTACGATCAGTTCAAGAAGCTGGTCGATGATGTTCTGGCCGAAGCCGCGAACGCAAAATCCGGGAGTGCGGGTAAGCCGGCAGCCGGGAAGAAGGGCGCGGGGCAGTGACCCGTCGCCGCGCGATCGCGGTGATCTCGCTGGTCGGCATCTTTCTCGCGACGTATCTCACGCTGTACAAGCTCGGCTACATCGAAGCGCTCGCGTGTGGAACCGGCAGCTGCGAAGTGGTGCAGGCGAGCCGGTGGTCGACGCTGTTCGGCCAGCCGGTAGCGCTGTGGGGGTTGGGATTTTATCTCGCGATGTTCGCGGTTTCGGTGGCGGGATCGTTCGGCCAGCTCGAAGGATCGCGTCGAGTCGCTCTCGCGCTCGTGGTGATGAGCGGTGGCGGAGTGTTGTTCTCGGGGTTTCTGACGTTCGTGGAGATCGCGTGGCTGCACGCGATCTGCAGATACTGCGTGGTCAGCGCATGCCTGGTGCTCGTGCTCTTCTTGATCAGCGTCCTCGATCTAAAACGCGACGAGCGAGGGTCTTAAGCACGCCTGGGTTGCTTGGACCGATCCGATGCATCCGCGAGCCTCAGCTTCGGCCTCATCTCATCCGACACTGGCTCGGCTGCCCGCTTGGCCGGCAGTAAATCACGCCCCAGCACAACCAGAACCCTCGTTACGATGGTACTCGCGAGCGGCTCCGGAACTCCCATCACCCTGATGTACGAATCGATCGCGCGATCGAACGGCAGTTCCTCCGCGAGCGCATCGACGAACGTCAGCGCGCTCTCTACATGGGCGCGCACGATCGCTTCTTCGGCGCGCGCCTGCGCCAGCCGCATCCGGCGCTCGGTGGCCGGCTGCAGTTTTTTCGCGAAAAGCGACTCAGGCAGGAAGTTGTTGAACATGGGCTTAAGCTTGACGAACGAACCGCACGATTAGTCAGTTCCGCTAGTTCGTGAGCGACATTTTGATCGCCAGTCCGGCCGCCACCGCAGTCGCGACCCCGGCGATCAACCACGGAACCCAGGTCGGAATCCGCAGCGCGCCGCCGCCCGGCATCACCACTCGCGTTCCATCCATTGGCGTGACCGAAACCAAGCGCGCGATGTGCATCGCACTCTCCGGCCGGTCGGCCGGCTTCTTCTCAAGGCAGCGCATGACCACCGCGGCCAGCTCGTGAGGCGTATCACGTCGCTTGCTGCTGATCGGCTCCGGCTTCTGCGACGCGTGTGCCGCCATCACCTGCTGCGGTGATCGCCCCGAGAATGGCGGATGGCCGCAGAGCATCTCGTACGTCACGACCCCGAGCGCGTAGATATCCGCGCGATGATCGAGATCGGGATCGCCGGCGGCCTGCTCCGGCGCGATGTACACCGGTGTGCCGAGGCTCATCCCGCGCTGCGTGATGCGGCCCGCCGCTTCGTCGTTCGTCGTCGACGCGCTCACTGCCTTCGCGATTCCGAAGTCGAGCACCACCGCTTGCCCGTGAAAGAACAGCACGTTCTCCGGCTTCATGTCCCGGTGAATCACACCCTGTTCGTGAGCGTAACCGAGCGCGCTCGCGACTTCCTCGAGAATTCGCGAAACATCGGCGATCTTCATTTCACGATCGCGGCTCATGCGGTCGCGCAGCGACTCGCCGTCCACGAACGGCATCGTATAGTAGAGCGACCCGCTGGCCTCGCCCGCGTGCAGCAGCGGCACGATGTGCGGATGCTGCAGCCTCGCCGCGAGCATGATTTCGCGCTTGAACCGCTCCGCGCTCAGCGTCGCAGCGAGCTCCGGCGCGAGCACCTTGATGACGACCCTGCGTCCAAGCGCATTCTCGTTCGCAAGGAACACGCGCGACATACCGCCGCGCGGAAGCTCGCGCTCGATCGTGTACTCCTCCTTGAGCGCGCTCTGCAGTTCCTGCTGCAAGTGGGGTCGCATTGAAATAACCTCGCCGTCAGAGGTGCCTCAGCCCTCTTTGTCCTCGTACTGCTCCTTCAATGATGCAACAACTCCCGGATCCGCAAGTGTCGTCGTATCGCCGAGCGCCCGTCCCTCGGCGATATCGCGCAGCAAACGCCGCATGATTTTCCCCGATCGCGTCTTGGGAAGGTCCGCGCTGAAGATGATGTCGTCGGGCCGTGCCAGAGCGCCAATCTTGTTCGCCACGAACTCGCGCAGGTCGTCCCGGAGCGAGCTCGAGATCTTCACACCCTCGCGAACGGTGACAAACGCGGCGATTGCCTGTCCCTTGATGTCGTGAGCCTTCCCGACCACCGCGGCCTCCGCCACCGCCGGGTGCTCTACCAGCGCGCTCTCGACTTCCATCGTGCCGATCCGATGGCCGGCCACGTTCAGCACGTCGTCCACGCGGCCGAGAATCCAGAAGAATCCGTCGTCGTCGCGCTTCGCGCCGTCTCCGGGAAAATACAGGTCGGGCCGGTCTTTCCATTTGGTGAAATATGTTTCGACGTAGCGCGCGTCGTCGCCCCAGATGGTGCGGAGCATCGACGGCCACGGCTTGGTCAGCGCGAGCAGTCCGCCACCCACTTCAATACGCTCGCCAGTGGAATCGAGAAGATCCGCGGTAAAACCCGGCAGCGGTTTCGTCGCACTTCCGGGCTTGGTCGCCGTGACTCCCGGCAATGGAGAAATGACAATTGCGCCTGTCTCCGTCTGCCACCACGTGTCCACGATCGGACAGCGCTTTCCGCCGATGTGCTCGTGATACCACATCCATGCTTCGGGATTGATCGGCTCGCCAACGCTCCCGAGCAGCCGCAGCCGCGAGAGGTCGTGCTTTGCCGCGTGCTGCGCACCCCATTTCATGAACGCGCGAATCGCAGTCGGTGCCGTGTAGAGAATCGTCACGCCGAGCCGTTCGCAGAGATCCCAGAAACGGTCCTTCTCGGGCCAGTCAGGCGCGCCCTCGTACATCACACACGTCGCGCCGTTCGAAAGCGGCCCGTACACGAGATATGAATGGCCCGTGATCCAGCCCACGTCGGCGGTGCACCAGAACACGTCGTCATCGCGAAGATCGAAAACTTCCTTCGTGGTGGCGGTCGCGCCCGTGAGATAGCCGCCGGTGGTGTGCACAATTCCCTTCGGCTTTCCGGTCGTGCCCGACGTGTAGAGAATGAACAGCACGTCCTCCGCGTCCATCGTCTCGCACGCGCACACAGCGCTCGCGGTATGCAGGAGCCGGTGATACCAGTGGTCGCGCCCCTCCTGCATCTCCACGTACGCCTCGCCGATCGGACCGCCGGCGCGCCGCTGCACCACTACCACGTGCTTCACACTCGGCGCGCCTTCGAGCGCCTTGTCTGCGTTCCGCTTGAGCGGCACAATCTGGCCGCGGCGATAGCCGCCGTCGGAGGTCACGAGCACTTTCGCCTGCGCGTCGTTCATGCGATCGCGCAGCGACTCCGGCGAAAAGCCGCCGAAAACCACGGAGTGAATCGCGCCGATGCGCGCGCACGCGAGCAT
>JANYIJ010000140.1 GCA_025362095.1 Gemmatimonadota bacterium
CCCGCGGATTGACGACAAACTCTTATTTTGTCGTTCCAGAGAAAGTCTTGGCCGTATCCGCGAGATCGGCGGAATCTGTGGAAAGGAGTAGACGCCTTCCACAAATCTCGCAGATGACCGCGGATTTGCGACAAGCTCTTATTTTGTCGTTCCAGAGAAAGTATTGGCCGTATCCGCGAGATCTGTGAAATCTGTGGAAGGCAGTTGCAGTTTTCTCAATTAGAACTCTTTCCGCGGCGCGGTCTGCTCGGCACTGACTTTGCCGCCAACGATTTCGGCGCGGTGGTAGTTCTCTCCCTTGATCGGAACGCCAGCGAGACGACGGAGCATGTTGATTTGGCCGACGTGAGTGAGGGCGTCGGCGATTGGGCCCTGAAACAGTCCCGCCGCTGATTCGCTGAGCGGCGCGCCCGATGCAATACGCGCGTCGAGCCTGCCAAGCGTTTCGTGAAACCGCGCGCTGTCCGCTGCCCAGCTCTGCGGCGTGGAGTCCTTCCAGACCTGCTGTCCGTCACACAGCGTGAGCGCCCAGTCGAGCAGGTCGCTTATGTGCGCAAGAATCTGCCCTGGAGTCTTTGGCGGGTCGCCGATCTTGAACGAGGAAAAACTCTCAGGCGCGCCGCGCAGCGCCTTGCCGCCGCGGTACGCGAGCGTTGCAATGGTGTGACGAAGCAGCGCGCGTTCTGGGTCGATCGCGTTGGTAATCATCGTCCGTGTATCCTCGCAGTCAAAATCGAAGGGAGAGACAACTCAGCCCGCCGTCCATCTTCTGGAACTCGGACATGTCAAGCGCGATCGCGGCATAACCAAGCGACTTGAGAGTTCTCTCAAAGCTCGGAAAGCCCGCGGCAACAAGCACGTAATCGTTCACTCGCACGCAGTTCGCCGCGTATTCCTCGCCGGGGGAAACATGAACGATTTCATGGTTCTTGAGCGCATGGTGACCGGCCAGCGAATCGATCGCGACGACGCGATTGTCGCCGAGCGAGGCGATGCCGCTTTTGAGGTGCAGGATATCCGGCACGTCGCGGATGTCGACGCTCGCGGTGGAGTATCCGGCCTTTTCCAAAAAGGCTGCCAGCTGCTGCGCGCCATCCCAGTTCGTTCGCTGTGAAACGCCGATGAAAAAATGTCCATCCGCGTCGCAAATGTCGCCGCCATCGAGCGTCCCCGGCGTTTCGATCGAAACGGTATTGATATCGAGCCCGCTGAGCGCCTCGCGAATCTCCGTGGTCTCGCCCCCGCGGCTGGGCGCGCCAGGCCGTGTGATCACATTGCAGCGCGCAGCGAGCACCGCCGTGTCTTCGACAAAAGTCGAGTCAGGGTGCTCTGGATCGTCCGGAAGCGTCACCAGCTGCAGCCTGCACCGCTCAAGCGCGGCACAGTATCGCGCGAACTGCCTCAGCGCGCGCGCGAGATCCGGCTTGCCCAGTGAAACCGAGGTGAGGCCGTCGGCAAAATTCGAACTCGGAGGACGAACAATCGCGCGCGTGAAGCGGAACGACATCAGAGTCCGATGGCTTCGCGCCAGCGATCGGCGATCGCCGCATGCCCCGCGAGCGTTGGATGAACGCCGTCGCCAATCCAGTACGATGGCGGCGCGCTTCGGGCGAGCTGCGTGAACATCGCCTGCAGCGGAACGAACGTTGCGCCTGCGCGCTCTGCGACGCGCGCCGCCACCGCGCGCCGCTCGTCGAATTCCGGAAACCACTTCGCGTCCACGGCGCCGGTCACGAGCACGAAGGGTTCAAGGAGTACGAGCCGCACCGCTGGGAGCGCAGTCCTGGTCGAATCAATCAGCGCGTTGTATTGCGATTCGTAGTCGGCAACCGTGCCGTTCGAATTGCCACTGAGCTTGTGCCACAGATCGTTGACGCCAATCAGAATACTGAGAATGTCCGGCTTCAGCGCGATCGTGTCCGTGTCCCAGCGCGCCTGCAGCGATGGAACCCGGTCGCCGCTGACACCGCGATTGAAAATGTGCAGACTGCTGTCCGGATGCGCGCGCAGCATGCTCGACGCCGCGATCAGCGGATAGCCGCCGCCGAGCGCAGCAGAATTGTTCTCGCCGGTCGCCGCGCGATTTCGTCCGACATCCGTGATGGAGTCGCCCTGGAAAAGAATGATCGGCATTCTCTACTCCCGGTTCGGGACTTCTTTGTTCACGATACGCGTGTCGTACAGCTTGAATCCCCGCGCGACGTAGTGATCGAACGCCTTCGGATGGTCGAGGCTGCAAGTGTCGACGATCACGCGTTTCGCGCCCGCCGCCCACGCCGTCTCGGCCGCAGCGGTAAGCATGTGCGCGCCGAGTCCCTTTCCAATGAACGAACCAATGAGACCGAAATATTTGATCTCGACGTCGCCATTCTCGTGACGCTTGAGCTCGAAGTAGCCGGCGGGAATGCCGTCGACGGCGAGCACGTACGTGTCGATGCCTGGCTGCTCGAGATACTCGCGCCACTTCTGCAGCGGCCAGCTCAGGCGATCGAGCCAGTGATACTCCGCGCCGACCGTCGCGTAGAAGAACTGGTTGAGCGTCGGCATCGGCACCGGCACCGGCGCGACAGTCACCCCCAAAGCCGATGTACGCTTGGGGCGCAGTTCGCCCGGCGCGTTCATCTCGAGGTATTTGATGGTGACATCGGTCAGGGGCATCTATTAAGCTGTCATGTGTGCGGAAAAGACGCGAGCACCGGAACGCCAACAAGAGCAGGCCTGCATGACTGAACGACTCTACTACACCGACGCCAGGCTCACCGAGTTCACCGCAGTTGTCACCGCGGTCGCGGGCGACCGCGTCTATCTCGATCGCACGGCCTTCTATCCGACCTCCGGCGGGCAGCAGTTCGACATCGGCACGCTCGGCTCCGCGCGCGTCATCGATGTGATCGACGAGAAAGAGCGGATCGCGCACGTTCTCGAAAAGCCAGCCGGATTCTCGGCGAACGATGAACTCACGGCGCGTGTCGACTGGACCCGGCGGTTCGATCACATGCAGCAGCACACCGGGCAGCATCTGCTATCGGCGGTGTTCGAGGAACTCTTTGGCCACAAGACCGTGAGCGTACACTTCGGCGACGAATCGGCGACGCTCGATCTCGATACAGACACCCTTTCGAAAGACCGCGCGATGAAAGCCGAGCGACGCGCGAACGAGATCGTGTTTGAGAATCGCGCCGTGACTGTTGTGTTCGAGGATGCCTCGTCGGCAACCGGGCTGCGAAAGGAAAGCGATCGCTCGGGCGAACTGCGCATCGTCTCGATCGACGGCCTCGACAGGAGCGCATGCGGCGGAACGCATGTGAAGGGCACGGGTGAGATCGGGCCCGTGATCGTGCGCCGGATTGAGAAATACAAGCAGTCGACACGCGTAGAGTTCATTTGCGGCTGGCGCGCACTCGCGCGATCGCGCGCGGATTTCGAGGCGCTCTCGGCCATCGCAACCTCCCTCACCGCATCGATTGATGAAGTCCCAGCGCTCGTCGCCTCACAGTCCGCGCGTGTGAAAGCAGCGGAATCCGACGCGCGCAAGCGCGGCGAGGAACTCGCGAAGTATCAGGCGCGTGAGCGGTACGACGCCGCGACACCCGATGCGAACGGCGTGCGTCGAATCGAAGAGACCGCTACCAGCATGGATCCGCTGCGCGCGATGGCGCAGGCGGTCGTGTTGCTGCCGAAAGCGATTTACGTGGGAAGTGTGGCGTCGCCGCCGGGCATTGTATTCGCGGCATCGGCCGATTCTGGAGTCAACGCGGGCGATCTCCTGAAATCAGCGCTCATCGCGAACGGCGGACGCGGCGGCGGATCACCGCGCGTCGCGCAAGGCACCGTTCCTGATGCC
>JANYIJ010000165.1 GCA_025362095.1 Gemmatimonadota bacterium
TTAACGCCGTCTGGATTTCACCTGAGGAAGAGCGCTCGATTGCAGCAGCTCCGCCGCGTGCTCGCGCGACACTCTGCTCTCCGAGTCTCCTCCCAGCATGCGCGCGATTTCGACCACACGTTTCTCCTCACTCATCACTGAAATGTCAGCGGTGGTCACCCCGCCCTTCGCGCCCTTGCTCACCACGATGTGATGGTGCGCCCGGGCCGCAATCTGCGGCAGGTGCGTGATCGCGAAGACCTGATGATGCTCGGCGACGCGGCGCATCGAATCTCCAACCATCAGCCCCACCTTGCCGCCGATTCCGGCGTCGACTTCATCGAAGATCAGCGTGGGGACGCGATCGATTCGCGCGAGAATCGTTTTCAGCGCGAGCATCACGCGCGCGAGTTCGCCACCCGACGCCACGCGTGAGAGCGCGCGCGCATCGTGTCCCACGTTGAGCGCGACGCGATATTCAATGTCTTCCGCGCCAGTCGTCGCGATCTCGGTTCGTGGCACGAGCGTCACTGAGAACTTTCCATCCGGCATTCCCAGCTCGGGCAGCTGCGCTTCTACCGCCTTGGCGAGTTTCGCAGCGGCCGTACGCCGTTTGGAGGTGAGCTTCGCAGCGGCAGCGCCGAGCGCTTCTTCGGCTGCGGTCACACGTCCATCGAGCCCGCGCAGATCGAGCGCTGCGGTATCGAGCAGGTCGAGCTCAGCGCGCGCCGAGCGGCCGGTCTCGATCGCTGCGGCGATCGAACCGCCGTATTTTTTCACGAGACGGAAGATGAGATCGCGGCGGCGCTCGACCACCTCGAGCCGCGCGGGATCGTTCTCCACGCTCGCGGCGTACGCGTCCGTTTCGCGCGCGAGTTCTTCGAGGGCGTAGTACGCGGCGTCGTACAGCGCCTGCAGTCGCTCGGTAGATGGGTCGATTTTTTGAAGAGCCGAGAGCGCGCGCTGGAGATGGCCCACCCGTCGCACCACCGCTTCGTCGCCGCCATCGAGAGCATCATTGATCTCGCCCGCGAGCGCGCGCAGTTCCTCGCCATGTGTGAGGCGTCGCGATTCGTCGTCGAGCTTGGCGTCTTCACCTGCGACGAGCTTGGCCTCGCCAATTTCTTTGGCCACATGCTGGAGGTAATCCGCGCGCTGCTGCGCTTCATCGCGGCGGTTGCGCAGCGCCTTCACCGCGGCGCGCGCTTCCGTCAGCTCATGATGCGCGGCAGCAACCCGCGACGCCTCGTTCGCGCACTCGCCAAATAAATCAAGGATCGCGCGCTGAGAGGATTCGTCGAGCAGCGCCTGCGCCTCGTGCTGTCCGTGCACATTCACGAGCAAGCGTCCGACTTCCGCGAGCGCGCCCGTGGTGACCGGCGACCCGTTGATCCACGCGCGCGCTCTGGCGCCGTTGGATGTCACCTCGCGTTTGAGCACCAGCGTTCCATCGTCCGTCTCGATCCCGCGCGCATCGAGCGCCGCAATGAGATCGGCATCGGAAACTTCGAACACTCCCTCGACGGTGGCCCGCTCGGCCCCCGTGCGCACCAGATCACTCGCCGCTCTCTCGCCCACCAGCAGCCCCAGCGCGCCAACGATGATGGATTTCCCAGCGCCTGTCTCGCCCGTAAGGACATTAAATCCCGGCGCCAACGGCAGCGTGACCGATTCGATGATGGCGAAGTTTTTGATGCGCAACTCGGTCAGCAATTAAAACTCCTCACTCGTCGCGCTCGGCGAGGCCTCCCCACCCGAGCTTGCGCCGCAGCCGCCCGAAGAACGTCGTCCCCGTAAACCGCACGATCTTCACGCGGTGCTTCGAGCTGATGATCGTCAGCCCCTGCCCCGATCCCAAGCTCGCGCCGACCTGCCCGTCGACGGTCACCAAAACCTCCGGCGGCGAATCGATTGGTTGCACGTTGATGATCGCATCGGGCGGCAGAAGGATCGGCCGCACGGCGAGCGTGTGCGGCGACACGGGCGTAATGAGGATCGACTCGACCGTCGGCGCGACGATCGGTCCGCCGGCGGAGAGCGAGTACGCCGTCGATCCCGTTGGCGTCGAGATCACGATGCCATCCGCTGCGAGCGTTCCGATCTCCTCGCGATTCACGGTCACGCGCAGCTTGAGCACACGCGCGAAGCCTCCCTTGTGCAGCACCACGTCGTTCAGCGCTCGCAGGTGCGCGGCGGAGTTCCCGGGACCGGTCGGCGTCGCCTCGAGCGTCATGCGCGAGTCGGCCTGATACTGCCCCTTCGCAAAACGCGGGAGCATTTTCGCGAAATCCTTTCCGCGGCAGCTCGTGAGAAATCCGAGTTTGCCAAGATTGACGCCCATGATCGGGACGTCGGCGCCGTCAAGGAATCTGGCGGCGCGCAACAGCGTGCCATCGCCGCCGAGCGAGATCAGCGCGTCGAGCCCGGCCGCGTTCAGCAACGGCGCTGCGCCGGCGGGAGTGTGGAGCAGAGTCGGCTCGTACGAGATCTCGAAGCCGAGCTTCGGCGCCTCGCTCTCGAGCAGAGCAATGATTTCCGTGAGGCCCGCGTATCCCTCGTGCCCGACGACGCCGATGCGCATCACCGGGTGATCGCCTCCGATTCGTGCAGCGCCCGCACGCGCTCCGCGATTCCGGCCGCGTCGAGTCCGCACGCGGCCAGCTGCCTCGCGCGCGACGCCGCGTAGATGATCCGGTCCGGCACGCCGTGCGCGATCACGCGCACCGCCGGATCCATCGTCGCGACGACGCTCGCCATGTACGCGCCGAATCCGTTCACCACCGTGCCCTCTTCCACCACGAGCAGGTTTCGGTGATCGGCGACCACCGCCGCGAGCGTGAGCTCGTCGTACGGTTTGAGATAGCGGCAATTCACGACTGTCACCGAGAGTCCCTCGGCTGCAAGCAGCTCTGCGGCGGCGAGCGATGGCTGCACCATTGTGCCGACCGCAAGAATCGCGAATTCCTTAGGCGTCCCCTGTCGCAGCACCTCCCATGTGCGATACGGAACCGCCTCGATCTCGCTCATAACCGGCGGAAGATCGGGCGCCGCGTCGCGCGGATAGCGCAGCGTAAACGGTCCGCTCGTGTGCTCCACGCCCGTGCGCAGCAGACCGAGCATCTCGCGCCCGTCCTTCGGCGCGGTGACGGTCATGTTCGGAATCGCGAGCATGTAGGCGATGTCGTAGAGGCCCGCGTGGGTTTCGCCATCTTCGCCGACCAGGCCGGCGCGATCCATCGCGAAAATAACCGGCAGCCGTTGAATCGCGACGTCATGAATGATGCTGTCGAACGCGCGCTGCAGGAACGTCGAGTAGATCGCGGCGACCGGACGAATCCCGCGCGTCGCGAGCCCCGCCGCCATGGTGATGGCGTGCGCTTCCGCGATTCCCACGTCGAAGAATCGCGTCGGATGCGTTTTCGCGATCACCGACGTTCCGGTGCCGCTGGGCATCGCCGCGGTAATGGCTACGACGTCTTTCTTCTCGGTCATCAGCTCGGAAAGTCCTTTGCCGAAGACCGAGGTGTAGTTCGCATTCGCCGTCGAGGTTTTTAATTGCTTTCCCGTCGCCGGATCATGCCCGGGCGGGAGCGCGTGCCATTTCTCGACGTGCTCGCCGGCGGGAAAGCCTTTTCCCTTCTGCGTGACCACGTGCACGAGGCGCGGTCCCTTGAACTCGCGCACGGCTTTGAAGGTCTCGTTCAGCGCTTTGATATCATGCCCGTCGATCGGGCCGAAATAGCGGAAGCCGAGCTCCTCGAACAGCACGCCCGGAGTGAGGAACGCCTTCACGCTCTCTTCCCACTTTTTCAGGAGCGCTGGCGCGTGGAGCATTCCCGGCGCGTGGCTGGAGAGTTCGCCGACGGCGCTGCGGATGCGATTGTAGATCGGATTGCGCTGCACTGACGCGAGATATTTGTGCATCGCGCCCACGTTCGGCGCGATCGACATCTCGTTGTCGTTGAGCACGACGATGAAATCGCGTCCCGACGCGCCGGCGTTGTTAAGCCCTTCGTACGCGAGACCGCTGCCGAGCGAGCCATCGCCGATCACGGCGACGACTTTGAAATCTTCACCGTTAAGATCTCGGCCGACCGCCATGCCGTATGCCGCGGAGATGGACGTCGCCGCGTGTCCCGCGCCGAAGGTGTCATACTCGCTTTCAGAGCGTTTGAGGAATCCGGAGAGGCCGTCTTCCTGGCGCAGGGTATTCATGCGGCCGGCGCGCCCGGTGAGAACTTTGTGCGGATAGCCCTGATGGCCGACGTCCCACACGAGCTGGTCGCGCGGGGTATCGAAGCAGTTGTGCAGCGCGATCGTGAGTTCGACGACGCCGAGCCAGGCGCCGATATGGCCGCCCGTGACGGAGCACGATTCGATCAGAAAGGCGCGGACATCAGCGGCGAGCACGCGCATCTCGTCGTTGGAGAGGGCGCGGATATCGGCGGGGGACTTTATGCGGTCAAGTATGGTCATGACAGTATAGAAAACAACGGGATTTGCGCAGAAAAAACTAGACCGAACGGCGTTGGGTAGTGGTATTACCACCACCCGGGGTTGTTCCGAGGGGAAACGCTCCGATTGGCGGACTTTCGGTGGTGAGTATTAGTGCCTTGACGCGGATTTTAACCCGATCTCACTCGGAGGTCGCAGATAATGCCTGGGGGAACTACGCGTGCGGGGCTGGAACTACTTCACGGATCGGTCACCAGAGAAATCATCGGAGCCTTCTACTCTGTCTATAATGCAGTCGGGTACGGACTGCCCGAAGCGGCCTATCAACGAGGGCTGCTCGTAGAACTCGGTATTCGCGGTGTTGAGACTGAGCGCGAGGTACCTGTCACCGTCACCTACAAGGGAGTCAGCATCGGCGCCTATCGAACCGACTTGATCGTCGACGGTCAAGTTGTCGTCGAATGCAAAGTCGCTGAGAAAATACTTCCGGCTCATGAAATGCAGCTTCTGACCTATCTGAGGGCTACCGGCCTCGCCGTGGGACTCATCCTAAACTTCGGCCCAACGGCGACGTTTCGTCGCATGCTTTTGTCTTCCGCGCAAGAAGGGTCGGCGATCATCCGCGCCTAACGGCAACTGCAACGGCAACGGCAACGGCAACGGCTACTGCTTGTCGCGGATGATCTCGGATTTCAAGGGATCACACGGGTACTGCAATACTTTTTTCAACAACAAGCCACTTCAGTCGCAGGTGCAGGTGCAGTTGAAATTATTTTCAAGCAGTATCCGCGAAATCGTGTTTCTTCCGCGATAATCCGTGACAGGCAGTTTCTTATTGCTGTTCCGTCACGATCTCCGATCCACCACGAACCGCGCCAACGCTTCCAACTGCGGCGATGAAATCCCTGCCTCGCGCAAAGCCACACACGCATCATCGCACAGTTTGTCCGCCCGATCCCTCGCGCCGGCCAGTCCCAGCAGCGCCGGATAGGTGCTCTTATTGAGCTCCGCATCCCGCCCTGCTGTCTTGCCGAGCTCGTCGGTGGTCGAGGTGACGTCGAGCACATCGTCGGCAATCTGAAATGCGAGGCCCACAGCGGATCCATACCGCGCGAACGCGGTCAGGATCCCTTCGTTGGCCAGTGCCGCGAGACCGCCTATCCGCACTGAAGCGTTGATCAGCGCGCCCGTTTTCATTCGATGAACGCGTTCCAGTTCAAGCAATGTGAGCGGCGCGCCCTCGCCCTCGAGATCGAGCAGCTGGCCGCCGATCATTCCGCCGGCGCCCGAGGCGCGCATGAGTTCGCGCACGATCTCGCCGGTGTGCTCGTCATCGAGCCCGAGCGCGCGCGCCGCGTCTGTCGCGGCGCGGGCAGCGAGCGGAACCATCGCGAGCCCTGCCGCAGTCGCGGACGCCACACCAAACGCGCGGTGCACGGTCGGCCGGCCGCGCCGCATGTCATCGTCGTCCATGCACGGCAGATCGTCGTGCACGAGTGAATAGGCATGGACCACTTCTACAGCCGCGGCGAGCGGGCTCGCGTCGCCCGTTCCGCCAGCCGCGCGATATGCGGTGAGCAGGAGGATCGCGCGCAGCCGCTTTCCTTCACCGAGCATCGAGTAACTCACGGCTTCGGCCACGGGCCCGACGATCGAGCAAAGATATGTCTGCGCGAACGTCGCGAGCGCGGCGTCGACCGCAGCGCGCTCCGCTGAAAAACTCACCTGCGACGCATCAACCGCCGTCATCTGAACCCCTCACCTCGAACACGCCCGCCGCCTTCTCCACCAGCTTCGCAACGCGACCTTCCGCCTTCGCGAGTTCCGAGCTGGCTTCCTTCAGCTTCGCGATTCCCTCCTCGAACAGCGTCAGCGCCTGCTCGAGCGACAGGTCGTCGCGATCAAGACTGCTCGCGATGTGTTCGAGCCGTTCGAGATTCTGTTCGAAGGTCACGCGGCCCCCTTTCGCGCGGCCTTGGCGCGCGGACGCACGACCACTTCATCTGCCGTCGCGTGCACGCGGCCGTCGCGCATTTCCAGCGCGAACTGCATTCCCGGCTTGATCAGCGCGGCACTCGGCAGCGCACCGCCCTTCTCATTCAGCGCAACCGCGTAGCCTCGCGCGAGGGTCGCGAGCGGGCTCAGCGTCTCGAGCCTCGCCGCGAGTTCCTTTACCCGCGAGCGGCGTCGTTCAACGCTGCGGAGCGAGCGCACGCCGAGATCTCGCGAGAGCTGCTGCAGCGTGTGGCCGGCGTCGCGCACGCGCATCTCAGTGGCCGAGCGAATTCCATCGCCCAATGCCCGAACTCCCGAAATGATTTCCGCGAGCACCGGCACCGCAGCTTCGGCCGCGGCGCTCGGAGTCGCTGCGCGATGATCGGACACGAGATCGGCGATCGTGAAATCGACTTCGTGGCCCACGGCCGAGATCGTGGGAATCGGACACGCAGCGATCGCGCGGGCCACGCGCTCATTGTTAAATGCCCACAGGTCTTCTCGCGAACCGCCGCCGCGGCCGATGATCAGCACGTCGGCTCCGCGCCAGCGCGCGAGACGGTCGAGCGCGGCCACGAGCGAATCCGGCGCTGTTTCTCCCTGCACTGCGGCGGGGATCACGATGATATGCACACCAGCGTTGCGGCGCTGAATCACCGAGATGATGTCGTGCAGCGCCGCGCCATCGGGACTCGTGATCACCGCCACTCGCTGCGGGAATCGCGGCAGGGCGCGTTTGCGCGCCGGCTCGAGCAGGCCGTCTTTCTCGAGCGCCGCCTTTGTTTTGTCAAAAGCTTTGCGCCAGAGTCCCTCGCCCTCGGCTTCCAGCGCGCGAACCATGAACTGCATTTGTCCGCGGGCGGCGTACACGGAGAGCTGGCCATGCGCCATCACCTGCATCCCTTCGTCGGGCGGTGCGGGAAGGCGAATCACATCGCGGGACCACACAACGCACGAGAGTTGTGCTGTTGCATCGCGCAGGGAGAAGTACCAGTGGCCGTTGCGATGCGCGGTGAAGTTGCCCACTTCGCCTTTCACCCAGATCGGCGGAAACGCGCCCTCGATGATTTCTTTCGCTGCGTTGGTGAGCTG
>JANYIJ010000167.1 GCA_025362095.1 Gemmatimonadota bacterium
GCGGATCTCACCGCGTTCGTGCGCGAAGAGCGCGCGCTGTTCTCGAGAATGGCGCGCTGCGAAATCACGGATGGATCTGCGCCCGACGGCGCCGCTGCGGTCGCCGTGCTTTCGAAAGGACTCGAACTCGTGCTGCCGCTCACGGGCGTCGTGGATCTCGAAAAAGAAGCGGCGAAAATCAAGAATGAACTCGACGGCCTCGAGAAGCAGCTCGGCGGGCTGCGCGGCCGCCTCGCGAACGAAAAGTTCACGAGCAAGGCCCCGCCCGAAGTTGTCGACGGGGAGCGCGCAAAGGAGCGCGAGTGGACCGCGCGCGCTGAACAGCTGCACGCCAAGCTGAAGGAGCTCGGAGGTTGAAGGACGCTCGCCGCCTCCGCCTCTGGTTGATTGTGGGGGCGCTCACGGCTGCTTGTGCGTCACAGGGCATGCCGCCCGGTGGCCCACCCGACAAAGAGCCGCCCGTGCTGCGTAAAGTGTCGCCGGAATCGGGATCGCTCCGCGTCTCCAGGAGCCAGGTGGTGACTTTTTCGTTCGACGAGGTCGTGAACGAACGCACGCGCGCCGGCCAACCGCTCGATCAGGGCGTGGTGGTTTCTCCCAGTGATGGCGCGATCAGCGTCGACTGGCATCGCACGAGCATTGCGATCCGAAATCGCAAAGGCTGGCGCCCCGATATCGCATACACTGTCACGATTTTGTCCGGCCTTCAGGATTTGTCCGGTAACGCGACGAAAAAACCGTTGCAGACTGTGTTCTCGACTGGTAGCGTCATTCCTCACGGAGAAGTGAGCGGCGTCGCCTTCGACTGGGTGGCGCAACAGGTGGTGAGCGGAGCGAGAGTCGAGGCGATGATCGGCAATGACACAGCGCTTAAATTCAATACCGTGGCGGACACCGCGGGTCGTTTCGTACTGACCACGCTGCCGCCAGGCCCGTTGCGCGTCCGCGCGTACGTCGACGCGAATTCGAATCGCATCCTCGATCCGCGCGAACTGTGGGATTCCGCTTCTGTCACGCTCACCGACACGGCGAGCCGCCAGTTCTACATGTTCGCGCACGACACCCTCGGGCCCAGTCTTCTCGACGTCACGCCGATCGACTCGCTCACTCTGCGCGTGAAGTTCGACCGGCCGGTTTCTCCGGGCTCTCCAATCGACGTCGCGCGATTCTCGCTGAAGTGGCGCGACAGCACCAAAGCCGATTCCGTGCCGATCCCGCTGCGGCGCATCTCGTCCGCCGCGCGGTTCGACACGCTCACGCAGCAGCGCAAGTTGTTCGTCGTCGACTCCGTGCGCCGCGCCGACACCACCGCCGCAGGGCGCCGCGCCATTCAGCGCGGCGACTCGCTCGCGCGCGCGATCCGGCAGGACTCCATCGCCCAAGCGCAGGTGGCATCGGTGAAGGCCGCGCGCGACACGATCAAGGTGATCGAGCGTCCAAAGCCGGCGCGCCCCGCCCCGCTCTCGGATTTCATCCTCGAACTCGGCGAGCCGCTGCGCTACGACGTGTTCGTGACGCTCTCGGCGCGTGATGTCGCCGGGCTCACCGGACACGTGCATCGTCCGGCGCGAGTGAAGCAGTTCGTGCTTCGCAAACCGCCGCCGCCGCCCAAAACAGATTCCACTGCGCTGAAGCCGCCGGCGAAAGATTCCGCGGCGCTGAAGCCGCCCAAGAAGCCGTGAAGCACGATCCGCGCCGCGCGCTTCCCGCAGTCGGCACGCTGCTTGAGCTCGACGGCGTTCGCCGGCTGCTCACGACTGCGCCGCGCGATCTCGTGACCGATGTCGTGCGCTCCGTGATCGAGCACGCGCGGCAGGCGTCGGCGCCGGCGCCGAGCGACGATGCCGCATGGGTGGGTGCTATCGAGGCCGCCCTGGTGCAACGCCAGCGCTCGACGCTGCGCCGCGTGATAAACGCGACGGGCGTAGTGCTGCACACGAACCTCGGACGAGCTCCACTCGCTAACGCCGCGCTCGACGCGATTCGCGTTGTCGCGCAGGGCTTCTCGACGCTCGAGTACGATGTGACGACCGGCGCTCGCGGATCGCGCCACGCGCACTGCACGGCGCTGCTCACCGAACTCACCGGCGCGGAAGATGCGCTCGTGGTCAACAACTGCGCCGCCGCGCTCGTGCTCTCGCTCAACACGTTCGCCGACGGACGCGAGGCGATCATCTCGCGGGGCGAGCTCGTGGAAATCGGCGGCAGTTTCCGCGTGCCCGACATCATGGCCAAGAGCGGCGCGAAGCTCGTGGAGGTCGGCACCACGAACCGCACGCACGCCGCAGACTACCGCAGTGCCATTTCTCAACACACCGGCGCCGTGGTCTCGGTGCATCGCAGCAATTTCACGCTCGAAGGATTTGTGGCGTCGGTGCCGGTTCGCGAACTGGTGCCCATCGCCGCTGAGGCGGACGTGCCGTTGCTCCACGATTTTGGCAGCGGCCTACTGCTCGATCTCTCGCCGTGGGGGCTGACTGGAGAGCCGAGCGCGCGCGATGCAGTGAAGGCCGGCGCGTCGCTCGTGATGATGAGCGGCGACAAACTGCTCGGCGGACCGCAGGCTGGCATCATCGTTGGAAAGGCGACGATGATCGACGCGCTGCGCAAGAATCCGCTCGCGCGGGCGCTGCGCGTCGACAAACTCACGCTCGCCGCGCTCGAAGCGACGCTCGCGCTCTATCGCGATCCCGCCCGCGCGGTTTCGGCGATCCCCGCGCTCTCGATGCTCACCGCTCCCGTAATGTCGCTCGAGGCGCGCGCGGGTCATCTGGTGGCGATGCTCTCCGCGAGCGGCGTGTCGTCGCGCGTCGCGCGGGTCACGCGCACCGAGGCGACAGTCGGGGGCGGCGCATTCCCCGGCGCGCGCATTCCGTCGGCGGCGGTCTCACTGGAAGTCGCATCGCCCGAGCTGCTCGAGGCGAAGCTGCGCAATGGCACTGTTCCGGTAATCGGGCGCATCGCCGAGGGAAAAGTCGTGCTCGATCTCCGCGGAGTCTGCCCGGAGCTCGACGACGAACTCGGCGCGCTCGTCGCGAGGGCGCTCGCATGACGGGGCACCCGCACGAGGTGAATCTCACCACGGCGGGAATCGGCCGCGCGGTCACGGGCGAATATCAGCGCGTGAGCTTGCGGGCGATTCGATCCGCGATGTTCATCGACCGCGACGGCACGCTGATCAAGGACGTCGGCTATCTCAAGAACCCTGACGACGTCGAGCTCATTCCGCACGCCGCGAACGCCGTGCGCCGCATGAACTACGTTTTGCGGCCGGTGATCGTGGTGACGAACCAGTCGGGAATCGCGCGCGGTATGCTCACCGAAGTCGACTACGAGCGCGTTCGCGCGCGCGTGGACGACCTGCTCGCCGAACGCGGCGCGTACATCGATGCGCACTACCACTGTCCCCACCATCCCGATTACACGGGCCCGTGCGACTGCCGCAAGCCGCGGCTCGGTTTGTTCGAGCGCGCCATCCATGAGCACGCGATCGACGCCGCGTCGTCGCTGTTCGTCGGAAACCGGTGGACAGACATCGAGCCCGCGCAGCGCTACGGCGCGCGCGGCGTGCTGGTCCCGAGCGACGAGACCCCCGCGGACGAGATCGAGCGCGCCGTGCGGGAGGCCGAAGTGGCGCAAACACTGACGGACGTCGTGCACATGATTCTGCCGGGATGACCGCGACGACTGCACCGGTGCGGCTCGCCGTCCTCGCCTCCGGCGGAGGAAGCAACCTGCAGGCGATCATCGATCATCTCGAAGCACTGGGCGACGAGCGCGCAGCCGAAGTCGTGCTCGTCGCGAGTGATCGCGCGGACTGCGGCGCGCTGGCCAAGGCGCGCGCGAACCACATCACTGCCGCCGTGATCGAGAAGCCCGCAGATGGACCCGCGCTGGCGCGGCTCCTGGACATGCATCGCGTCGACTGCGTCGCGCTCGCCGGCTACCTGAAGTTCGTGCCCACGGAAGTCACCTCGCAGTGGAGGGGGCGGATCGTCAACGTTCACCCCGCGTTGCTTCCGAAGTTCGGCGGCGCCGGCATGTATGGCCGACGTGTGCACGAGGCGGTGATCGCCGCCGGCGAGCGCGTGAGCGGCGCGACGGTGCACCATGTCGACGGTGAGTTCGACAGCGGCGCGATCATTTCGCAGCAACGCGTGCCAGTCGAGCCTGGCGACACTCCGGAATCGCTCGCGGCGCGGGTGCTCGCTGCGGAGCACCATCTCTACCCGCGAACATTGCAGGTGCTCGCTGTTAGACTGTCTACTTCACGCTGACCCCTTAGCATTGTGCCTCGCGCCCTCCTGTCCGTCTCAGACAAATCCGGCCTCGCCGCGTTCGCAACGTCTCTTCACGAACTCGGCTGGGAACTCGTTTCCACCGGCGGCACCGCGAAAGCGATTCGCGACGCCGGGCTTCCCTGCCTCGACGTCAGCGCTGTCACGAATTTCCCCGAGATGCTCGACGGACGCGTGAAGACGCTGCACCCGGGCGTGCACGGTGGGTTGCTCGCGCGCCGCGATCTGCCGGAACACATGGCCGCTATTTCGTCACACGGCATCAGTCCCATAGATCTGGTCTGCGTGAATCTCTATCCGTTCCGTCGCACCGCGCGCACGGCGGGCGTGAGTCCCGAAGATGTGATCGAGCAGATCGATATCGGCGGACCTTCGATGATCCGGTCGGCGGCGAAGAACTTTGCGTCGGTCACCGTGGTCGTGGATCCCGCTGATTACGCCCGCGTGCTCGACGCGCTCCGCTCGGGCGCGAACGCGCTCACGCTGCGGCGCGAGCTCGCCGCAAAAGTGTACGCCCACACGGCGGCGTACGACGCTGAAATTGCGGCGTGGTTCGCGGCGCAACAGCACGATCATTTCCCGGAGCGTCTCGCGCTCGCGTTCGAGCGGCGGCAGTCGCTCCGCTACGGCGAGAACCCGGGACAGCTCGCCGCGTGGTACGTCGAGGAAGCCGGCGCGGGACTCTCGGCGCTTAAACAGCATGGCGGTAAGGAGCTCTCGTTCAACAACCTGCTCGATCTCGAGGGCGCGCTCCTCGCAACTGGCCAGTTCGCTGGCGAGACCTGCTGCGCGATCGTGAAGCACACCACGCCGTGCGGCCTTGCCACGGGAGCGAGCGCCGCGGAGGCGTATCGTAAAGCGCTCGCGTGCGATCCGATGAGCGCGTTTGGATCAGTGATCGCATTCACCGTTCCCGTGGATGAAACCGCCGCGCAGCTGGTTGCCGCGCTTTTCGTCGAGTGTGTCGTCGCGCCGTCGTTCACTCCCGAAGCGCTTCGCGTGCTCGGCGAGAAGAAAAATCTGCGCGTGCTCGAAGGCGATGCGCGCGACCGTGCTGGCGCGCTCGACTTCAAGCGCGTGCGCGGCGGAATGCTCGTGCAGGAATGCGCGAGCGGACCGCTCGATGAAACGAACTGGCAGGTTGTCACCACGCGGCAGCCGACCAAGGAAGAGCGCGCTGATCTGCTCTTCGCGTGGCGCACCGTGGCGAGCGTGAAGTCGAACGCGATCGTCCTGACGCGCGACGGCGGGACCATTGGCATCGGCGCGGGCCAGATGTCGCGCGTGGATGCCGCGTTCGTCGCCGTGCACAAAGCGCGCGCCGCAGGGCACGACACCAACGGCGCGGTACTCGGATCAGACGCGTTCTTCCCATTCCGCGACGGGGTGGATCAGGCCGCCGAAGCGGGGGTCAAGGCGATCGTCCAGCCGGGGGGATCGTTGAAGGACCCGGAAGTGATCGCAGCGGCCAACGAGCATGGGATGACGATGATCTTCACGGGCCGGCGGACGTTTAGGCACTAGGATTTCGGGGCGATGCGGAGTGCGGATGAGGAATCCGCGTTCCATCCGCATTCCTCATCCGCACTCCGCATCGTATTGAACCTTCCGCGAAACGCCCCATCCCGCGAGATTTGAGGATGGCCAAGAACGCGACCCTCCCCGAGCTCGACTACCGCCCGTCATACCTCGCCGCCTCCATCGCGGCGCTGCTCGTATTGGCGCTCTACATCATCACGCTCTCCCCAGAGACGGCGATGTGGGACACGAGCGAGTACATCGCGGCCGCGTACACGCTCGGCATTCCGCACCCGCCCGGCAATCCGATGTTCGTGCTGATCGGCCGCGTGTTCACGCTGCTGCCGATCGCGCCGAACATCGCCATGCGCGTGAACCTGCTCGCCGCGCTCTCGAGCGCAGTGTCGGCCGGAATGTGGTTCCTGATCACCGAGCGCGTGCTCGTGGGCTGGTTCAACGAGCGCTGGCAGCGCGTCACAGGAGGCGCGCTGGCCGCACTGATCGGATCGACCGCATTCACAGTGTGGGCGCAGTCGGTGGTAAATGAGAAAGTGTACACTGTGTCGCTCGCCGGTCTCGCTGTGGCATCGTGGCTGATCGTCCGTTGGTGCGACGAGCCCGATGGCGCCAAGGCCGACAAGACGCTGGTGCTGATCGCGTACATCATCGGTCTCGGATATGGCATTCACATGGCGGGCCTGCTCGTGGCGCCCGCGGTCGGGCTCGCGATTCTCATCCGCCGACCAAAGACGATCATGCGCTGGAAGCTGCTGCTCGCCTGTTTCGGCGCGCTGATTCTCGGCGGCTCTCCCTTCGCCACACAGCCGATCCGCGCCGCGCAATTCCCGGCCGTGAACGAAGGCGAGCCCACTGCATGCAGAACCGAACTCAAGCTCTCTTGCACACTCTCGATGGGCACCTACACCGCGTTCAAGTACAACTTCGATCGCGGACAATACGGCAAGCCGGAACTCACCGATCGTCAGGCGCCGCTCAGTGCGCAGATCGGCATGTGGTGGCTCTATTTCAAATGGCAGTGGGTGCGCGACGCGCACGGCAAGACGCCCGGAATTCAGGGAATGCTCGCGTCCGTTTTCCTTGTGCTCGGATTGATCGGCGGATGGGTACACTGGCGGCGCGATCCGCGAAGTTTCGCGTTCTTCGGTCCGCTGATGCTCACGCTGACGCTCCTGCTGATCTACTACCTGAACTTCAAATACGGCGCGTCGCAGGATCCTGAGCTCGCGGATTCGGTGCCTCGAGAAGTTCGCGATCGAGACTACTTCTTCCTCTGGAGTTTCTCGGCGTGGAGCGTGTGGGCCGCGCTCGGACTCACATATCTGTGGGAGTCGTTGGGCGCAGCGATCGGACACGAAACGCAGAAAATCGGCAATGAAGTCGTCGAGCTCCCAACGAAGCGCAGCTGGATGATGACGTCACCGATTCTGCTGCTCGCAGTCGTGCCGCTGTTCGCGAACTGGCAGTCCGCTTCTCGCGCCGGCCAGACCGACACTGCCGATTTCGCGATCGACATGCTCAACTCGGTCGAGCCGTACGGCGTACTCGTGACCGTCGGCGACAACGACACGTTCCCGCTCTGGTACGCGCAGGAAGTGCTCGGCGTGCGCAAAGATGTGGTGGTGGCGAACACCTCACTGATGAACACCGACTGGTACGTGCGGCAGATGATCCGCCGTGAAGGCTACGAGTACGACGAGGCCAAGGGCCCCGCAGCGTATCGCGGAAAGAAGTGGGTGAAGCCAGTCGGCTCGCCGATCAAGATGACATTCAATCAGGCCGACTCGGTTCCGATCGGGCAAGAGTTCACGCAGCCGCAGCTGTTCGTGAAAGACAAGATTCGCGCGGTCATTCCGCCGCATTTTTTCGCGCGCGCCGACTGGTTCGTGATGAAGATGGTGCAGGACGGAACGCGGCCGATCTACCTGAGCCGCACGTCAGGCAACTACGCGCACGAACTCGGCCTGAGCGGCTACATGCTCACCCAGGGACTCGCCCGGAAGCTGATGCCCGATTCCGTGCGCGCGGGAAAAGACACGGTCGCAGTTCCCGGCGAGGGAATGGTCGACGTGCCGCGCACGATGGAGCTCTGGAAGGACTTCAAGGCGCCGGCGTCGCTGATCAAGAAGAACGACTGGGTCGACCGTCCGTCAGTCGGCATTCCGTACCTGTACGTCTCGACGGGAGTGCTGCTCTACGAAGCGCTGGACGCTCAGGGAAAAAAGAACGAGGCGACGGCGATCCTCGAGAAGGCGAAGCAGCTCGCGGCCGCTACACAGCTGCAGGAGTTCTTCGGACCTGAACCGGCGGGGCAAGCGCCGGCGATTCCATCAGGTGATTCGGCCAAGAAGACCACGGTTCCGGTGAAGAAGCCGTAGGACCGAAAACCGAAGACCGAAGACCGAAACGGCGAAGCCGGTCTACGATTCGCCGGCGAGTGACTTGAGCCACGGCTTGGCCGCGGCGAACTCGCGCTGAATGGCGCCAACGCCTTCCAGCGCGAGTTCCGTTTTGCCCGCTTTGCCGGCGGACTCGGTGACGCCGCAGGCCTCGCCGAGTGCGAGGGCGCCGAGCTGGCGCGCGCTCGACTTGAGCGAGTGCGCGATGCTGGCCACCTCGTTGATGTTCCCGAGGTTGGCTTCCTCGACCATTTTCGAGAGACGCTCCTCGGCGAACTGGAGAAACGTCTGCATCATCATGGCGAGCATGTCGTCGCCGCCCACGCTGCGGAGCATGTCGAGCGCTGGTTTGGCATCGTCGGGAACCTGAGTCATGTGGCTAAACTTAGAACGGCCACACCTGCCTTCGCCACTTGGATTTGAGGGGCGGAGGTGCGAAAATGGTGAGGGTCGTTGCGACCATAGTGAGGGGTAAGGGGTTGCTGGTGGTGAGGAGTTGCTGGTGAGGAGGGTTGGCAGAATGGCTATTGCACCAGTCTTGAAAACTGGCGCGGCGAAAGCCGCTTACAGGTTCGAGTCCTGTACCCTCCGTGTGTTGGACGCTAAGTTTGTTGGGTTCCCGTGTGTGGGAGCGGTGGCCGAGAGGCTGAAGGCACCGGTTTGCTAAACCGGCATACGGGGTCAACCTGTATCGAGGGTTCGAATCCCTCCCGCTCCGTTTTTTTCTGACGGCAGAAGGCGGACGGGAGACGGCAGTCGCGTCTCCCGTTTTCGTTGGGCCCCGCATTCCTCATCCGCACCCCGCATCGCCCCGAAGTTCCGCATTCCTCATCCGCACCCCGCATCGCCCCGAAGTTCGTCGCAGTTCCGCATTCCTCATCCGCACCCCGCATCGGGTCGGAATCCCGCACCCCGCATCTTCCCGAAATGTCCGTCCGCGTAAGATTCGCCCCCAGCCCCACCGGTTACCTCCATGTCGTCGGCGCCCGCACCGCGCTCTTCAACTGGCTCTACGCCCGTCAGCAGGGCGGCCTGTTCCTGTTGCGCATCGAAGACACGGATAAGGCTCGCAGCACCGATGAATCGACACGCGCGATTTTCGACGGGCTGAACTGGCTCGGACTGAACTGGGACGAAGAAGTCGTCTACCAGGGCGCGAATCTTCCCCGCCATCAAGTTGACGCGCGCCGGTTGCTCGACGCCGGCGCGGCGTACCGCTGCTTCTGCACGCCGGACGAGCTCGAGCAACGCCGCAAACTCGCCGCCGCAAGCAAAGACGCCTTCAAGTACGACCGCCGTTGCGATCGGCTCGCGCCGGATGAAATCAAGAAGCGCGTCACCGACGGCATGCCATTCGTGATCCGGTTTCGCGTGCCCGATGGTGAGACCGCGTGGGACGACATCGTCCACGAGACCATCAAGTTCCCGAACAAGGACATCGAAGACTTCGTCATCCTGCGCTCCGACAGCACCCCGATCTAC
>JANYIJ010000187.1 GCA_025362095.1 Gemmatimonadota bacterium
GTTCGGGCTCGTCGCGATCTATTCGCTGTACAAGCTGCTGATGGGTGGTTGGGTGATCTCGTTCCCGAAGCACGAAGGGTTCGCGCCCGACTGGACGGTCATCAAGTCGCTGTTCAAGTTCGGCCTCCCGACTGGATTCCAGGGGATCGCGATGAACATTGGCGGCGTGTTGTTGCTCGGCTTCATCGGATCAGTTGAGCATGGCGCCGAAGCGCAGGCGACGTACGCGGTGAGCTACACGGAACTGTTCTCATTCGTCACCTGGACGTCCACCGCATTGCTCGGTGCGGCTGCGGCGATCGCGGGACAAAACCTCGGCGCGGGAAAACCGGAACGGGCGGTGGAGGGCGTGAAAGTCGCGGCGCGGATCGGTCTCGCAGGTGCGGCGTTCATCGGCGCGCTCTTTCTGCTGATTCCGAGTCAGCTGCTCGCGATCTTCGGCATGCACGATCCGCTCGTGGTGGGCATCGGCACGCAGCTGCTTCGTGTCTTGAGTCTCTCGGGACTATTCATCACCGTGGCGCTCACGTACACGGGTGGACTGCAGGGCACCGGGGACACCAAGGGCCCGCTGTACATCTCGCTCGTGTCGCAGCTCGTTCTCCCGCTCACGATTTGTTTTGTGATGCAGCAAATCGGGACGCTTCAGCCGATTCACATTTGGCTCGCGATCCTCGCGGGCCATGCGACGCGCTGCACGCTGAGCGTCCTGCGGTTCCGGCAGGGCAAGTGGCGGTCGATACGCGTGGACATCGGAGCGGCACCCGCGCACTAAGGATTGATCGTAGCGATCTCCACCCGTGAAGCGGTCGCGGGCACGCGCCAGATCCGGTGCGTCTGCGCCTGGTAGTCACTCGCCTTCGCCTCGAAGATGTTGTCGACCCATGTCTGCGGATTGCGGTCGATGATCGGGAACCAGCTGCTCTGCACCTGCACCATGATCTTATGGCCGGCCTTGAAGCGATAGCTCTGCGTGTGCAGATCGATCGTGATGGGTGTGACTTCGTTCGGAACCATGGGCTCGGGCTTCACGAATGATTTTCTGAATCGCGCGCGGAACACGTCGTTCGCGATCATGAACTCGTAGCCGCCGAGTTTGAAATCAGCCGGATAGTCTTCGGGATAGACGTCGATGAGTTTCACCACAAAGTCCGCATCGCGGCCCGTGGTGCTCGCGAAGAGTTTCGCCGTGATGTCGCCGGCGATCACGACATCGTTGGTCAGCGTCTCCGTCTGCCAGGAGAGCACGTCGCTCCGGTCCGCAACGAACCGCTGATCTTCGAGGAGCCAGGTCGGCCAGCCGGAGCCCTTGGGATAGTACGTCGGCTCGATCGGACGCTTGCGGTAGGGCACAGGCTTTGCGGGGTCGCTCACGTAGCTGTCGTAGCCCTTCGCCTCTGCGGCCGCCGGAGCGTCGAACGAAAGTTTTCCGTCTGCGTGGAAATAGAGCGAGCGCGTCTTCGCCTCCTTCGGCGGCCAGGCGGAGAAAGTGCGCCAGGTATTACTGCCGGATTCGAAGACCGTCGCCTCGGGCTGCTTCAGCGTGCCCTTGTCCTTGAGGTAGTAAGCGAAGAACGGCACTTCGATGTTCGCGCGGAAATATTCGCCGGTGGGCGATCCGAAATCGATGTTGCCGAGTTTCTGACCTGGGCCGCCGCTCCATCCGCCGTGACGCCAGGGGCCGACGACAAGAAAATTCCTGTTGAGCGAATCGTGCTTCTCGAGCTCGCGGTAGATCATGACCGGTCCGTAGAAATCTTCCTGATCCCACCAGCCGGCCACGTTGAGCGTCGGAACGGTGACCCGTTTGAGATACGGTTTCATCGCCTGACGCTGCCAGAACTCGTCGTAGTTCGGATGCAGGCGGAAGTCGTCCCACGTGGGGAGTTTCTTCTCCTTGAGATACTTGCTCTGCGCGTTCGCGAGCGGTCCGAGCGCGAGATACCACTCGTATGTATCGTATTTGTCGAACGGGAACTGCGAGCTCTCCTTGGAGTTCTCGGTGAGGAACGCGTACTCGAATCCGTAGCTCAGGCGGAACGCGCCGTTGTGGTGGAAGTCGTCGCCGATGAACATGTCGGAGGGCGAAGCCTGCGGGCTGACGGCTTTGAGCGCGGGGTGCGGATCGAGCATCGCCATCGCGGTGGTCCACCCGGGATAGCTCACGCCGAACATGCCGACGCGCCCGTTGTTGGCGGGAATGTTCTTCACGAGCCAGTCGGTGGCGTCGTACGCGTCGGTGCTCTCGTCGATCGCCCCTCGTCCGGCGTCCATTGGGCGCGGCGCGCGCTGCATCACGAACGTTCCTTCAGAGCCGAACTTTCCGCGGATGTCCTGGAACGCATAGATGAATCCTTCGTCGACGAACTCCTTCAGCGCGCGCGACACAGGATAGTTGCGGTCGGGCACACCGTAGGGCGTGCGCACCACCATGATGGGGAGTGGGCCGCTTTGATTCTTCGGGACGAAGTAAACGGTGTGCAGGCGCACGCCGTCGCGCATCGCGACCATCGTCTCGGTGAACGTGAAAGCGGGATCGGGCGCAGGCTGCTGCGCGAGGAGCACCTGCGGCGTGAGGGCAAGCAGCAGGCAGATCGACCGGCGAATGACTTGGCGCGTGAACATGAGCGCTCCGTTTTTTCTCGTGGGGGCGTGAGTGTCGCTCTGCGAAGGTATGCCACGATGGTTACTCGTGTCGAGGGCACCCCTCGCGGGCGACCATAGAACGGCGCTTCATTTCAGGTCATGGCAGAAAGCAATTTCCGAGCTGAAGTCAAAGACGCGCGCACTTTCGGATGGGCGGGCGCGGCAGAAGAGGGTCACGTGCCCGTCCGAGCCGATGGTGCTGGAGCACCGTCGCGCGCTGGATCCGAAAGCGGATCGCGACGGTGGCTGCGCATCGGACGACGCGTCCTCAGCGATCTCGCGATCGTGTTGGCGGCGATGACCGCGATTCCTGTGCTCGCGGTCGTGGCTCCGCGGAGTCGCTTCTGGACGTCGACCGAAACGCTCAATCGATCGCAGTCGATGGTTCGGCTTCGCGATGCCGCGCGTCCGTTCACAATTCCGAGCGACCCGTCGATTTCGCCGCTCGACGCCGGAATGGCGCTGGCCGCCATAGATCAGACGGGATGGTTCACTCCCGGTCAATGGCGCGCGCGCCAGCGGTCGACCTGATCGGCGGGCAGTACACAGGACCATTCTATCCTTCCGCGGCGTGGTGGAACCTGCCGTCGATGGAGTACGCACGTACCGTGGGAATCGCGAACGCCGCGGTGTCGCGTGCAGCGTATCATCTCGCGATCGGCCAGCGCGATTCAGCCGAAGCGGTGCTGCGATCCACTGTGGCGTTCGGTCTCCATTTGCTGGACAGCAGCCCCGGACTCACCGATGGCAGGAATATGAACCTCGCACGCGAGCTGGGTGTTTTTCTGGTCAACGAGCAGGTTGGGGGCGTGTTCGTGGCCAAAGGAATGGATGCGCTCAAGCGTTTCTACGTCATCACGCACGACCAGCGCGCCGCCGACGTGAGCGCAGCGATTCCGCTTGCCAGCGAACAGATCGCCCCGACGTCTTCGCTCACGGCCGAGCAATCGCGAGCACGATTGCTGGAGCTCGCCAACGATGCCGCACAGCTCCGCGGCGTCAGGCTCGCGAGTCTCGAAATGCTCTCGGTATCGAGCTGCAGCAACGTGCGCGATCTCTTCTTCGGACCGCGCGCCGACGTGAGCGCTGCGTTCGAGAAGGCGAGGCGTGAGCTCGTTCGCTTTCCATCGGATGGCAACTTGTTCGATCTCATTCAGCGCGCGCCGAGCGCCGATCTGTATTATCAGCGGCCCTCGCTTGTGCGCCAATTCCTCGTCGGGACATCGGCCGTCGCGGGCGCCGTCCTCCGGAATCCGCGCTTCGCGTCGTGCACGGTCATCGCCACGCAGGGGCGGCCTCCGCTCTGATTCTCAGAGCAGAGAGGCGACGTCCGGTACGGTTGACGCCGCTGCCCACTGCGCCATTCCCTCACGCCACACCAGCGTCTCGGCGGTGAGGGTTTTCGACGCGATGTGCGCTCGTAGCGCTGCAGTATCGAGCGGGCCCTGCGGCTTGCCGTCCACCGCGACATAGTAGCCGGCGCTCTGCGGAATCGGCGGCGGTCCGGGAATGGCCGGCGGGCCACTCGGATGCAGCGCGTTCGCTGCGGTGCTCGCCAACTGTCCCGCCATCGCGATCCCCACTCCGACCGCTGCACCTGCGCCGCCTGTTCCCGGATTGCGCGCCGAGTCACGAATGGCATCCGCCGCCTGCAGCGCCGCGTAGGCGCTCACATCGCCGATCAAACCGATGCGTGTTTTTTGATCGAGCGTCGCCGCCACTTCATCAGGCAGCGCGATGCTTTCCACCACGAGCCGCGCGAGCTCGAGCCCCATCGGCGCGAGATCGAGCGCGAGCTTCACGGCCGCGCGAGCTCCGATCTCCGAATACTTCGACGCGAGCTGGAGAATCGGAATCGAATCTTCGCCGAGCGTTTCGGCGAATCGCGCTACGATCATATCGCGAATCTGTTCGGCGATCTGATCAATACTGAATCCGGAGTTCGAGCCCACGAGCTGCGTCACGAACACCTTCGCGTTGCCTACGCGCGTGATGAACGTGCCGTAGGCGCGCAGCCGCACGCCGCCGAGGTCGCGATCGGTCACCATCACGGGAGTCTTGGTGCCCCATTTCTGACTCGGGAACTGCCGCGTGCTCACAAACACCACGTCCGCCTTAAACGGGCTTTCGAATCCGAACTTCCAGCCGCGGAGCTTTGAGAGCACCGGGAGATTGCTCGTCTTCAGCTCGTGACGGCCGGGATCGAATACATCGGCCACGTTTCCCTGATCCACGAACACGGCCAGTTGGCCCGGGCGCACGATCAGCTGCGCGCCGTTCTTGATTTCGTTCTGCGGGCGCGAGAAGCG
>JANYIJ010000204.1 GCA_025362095.1 Gemmatimonadota bacterium
GCGCAATCTCGAGACTGCGCGCCGCGCGATAAAAGCCGGCGTGAAAGTCGCTATGGGATCCGACGCCGTCCACATGATGTTCGGCCAGAACACGCGCGAGCTCGGACTTCTCGTGCAAGCCGGCATGACGCCGCTCGACGCACTCCGCGCCGCAACGATCACCGGCGCCGAAGTGCTGGGCATGTCCGATCGCATCGGAAGAGTCGCGCCCGGGTATTACGCCGACATCGTCGCGGTTGAAGGCGACCCCGCCACCGATGTCAACGCCACGATCTACGGAGTGAAGTGGGTAATGAAAGCAGGCGCCATCGTCGTGAATCACACCACGCGATAGCGCCCGTTCCAATTCAAGTCACTTGTTGGCGTCGAGAATCGCCTTTCGCTCAAGCCACGTCTGCCCATTGGTAATCCACGGCGCCGCCGCATCACCCTTGAGCCAATACCCAAACCACTGCAGAATCCGCCGCTCATAATCCACGGCATTCTCGCGCTTCCCGAGCCCGTGCCCCTCGCCGGGATACAGCAGCATCACCGCATCCTTACCAGCGCGCCGGGCATAGTTGTAGAACTCCACGCCCTGCCTCATGTCGACCGTCGGATCTTCGCCGCCGATTTCCATGAGAATCGATTTCGCCGGCATCACATGCACTTTGTCGATCGGCGAGTTCTTCACCATCGCCGCCATGTCTTCCCACGGCGGAACCTGCATCCGGAACTGACCAGTCTCCCAGTGGTCGAACTCCGGCACCGAGCTCCAGTGCATCTGGCCGGCGAACGAAACCATGTCGGTGATTCCCGCGCCCGCGACGGCCGTCTTGAAAAGCGCAGAATGCGTCGCGAGATAGTACGCCTCGTATCCGCCCTGTGAATGTCCGCAGTGGCCGATGTTCGCCGGATCAACCAGCCCGCGCGCGACGACCGCCTTCACGGCCGGCTCAACCGCGTGCAACACTGCGATCCCCGGCTCGCGCGGCCGGAAAACGATATCCGGCATCAGCACGAAATATCCGTTCTGCGTGAACACGTTGGCGTTGTAGTAGTCGTTCTCCCGCGGTGTCACGTAGCGGTGCAAGTCCTGCGACAGCAGCTCGTACGTGTACACGATCATCGGATATTTCTTTTTCGAATCGTAGTTCGCCGGGTAATACAGAATCGCTTGGAGCGGCCGGCCGATCGCACTCGTGAAGTTCATCAGCTCGGCTTTTCCCCACGCGTAATCCTTCTGAAACGCGTTCGTCTCGCTCTTTTTCGCGGCGTTTGAGAGATCGGCGCCCGCCACGTAGACATTTGGCGACTCCTCAAACGACTGCCGCGTGAACGACAGCTTCGCAGCGCTGTCCGCCTTCGCGAGCCCACCCAACTGCGCGTCGGCGAACAGCAGCGTCTTTACCTCGCCCGACGGCTGCAGCAGCGCGTAGCCGCTCTTCTTGGTCTTTGTGCCGAACATCGCGAGATACACCGGCTTGCTGAGATCTACTGCCCGGTCCGCCGCGCTTTGCACCGGACCGCCGAATCCGCCGCCGAAAACCCATACCCGGTAGCGCGTGCCATCGGTCGCGCCGTTCGTGAGTTTCTTGCCGCCCGATCCATCGAGCGCGACTGACCAAACGTCATTCCCGCCGCACAGCAGCACGCGCATTCCGTCCTTCGTCCACTGCACGCTATTGACCGGAGAAAGGACATCGCTCGGATGGTCGTCCTCGCGATCCACGAAATCAGCCTTCAGCGATCCCGTGAGATTCGTCCGCTTCCCCGTCGCGACTTCGATCGCCCAGTAATCCTTGCCGTCGAACTGCAGTACGCGCGCGCCGGTGGGGTCGCCGGTAAAGAAGAATCGCGCCTTCGTGGTCAGATTCTTCCGCGCGCCGGAAGCAAGATCGATCGCGTCTACGTCTTCATCGCGCCGTCCGAACTTCTGGCCGAACGCATACGATTTCCGATTCGTCTCCACCGCGAACGCGTCGCCCTCGAGGACGGTGGTCGCCTCGCTCGCATCGCTTGCCACCTGCACGACTTTCCCATCGCCCCGCCACTCCGCCAGAATCGTCGCGCGCAGATCGCGCGCCTCACCGCTCCGCTGCTCCGGAATCACATGCACATCGTTCGTGTGCCAGATCTCCACGTCTGAAACCTTCTCGTCACTTTTCTTTGGCACATCCGCAGTCGGAATCCTCTTCTGCAGTCCGAAGTAAACAGTCCGGCCATCCTTGCTCCATGATGGCCGTCGCGTATCGGACACGCGCATCGCCGCAGGCACCCCACTCTCGAGCAGGCGCGGCTTCGCAGAGCCGCCGACATCGCTCCACACGAGCAGCGCATGCGTCGTGTCTGCGAACGCTTTGTCGGCAATCGTGCGCATGGCCGCGAACTCCGCACCCTTCGCGCGCCACGCGAGACCGCGATACACGCTCGGCGATGCATCGAGCACGCGCGTGACGTTCGCCGCGCCATCGTAGACGTTCACGCTGTTCCCCGCCCCGCCGTCCATCGTCACGCTGAACGCAAGCACCGCGCGCGAATCACTCCACGCCGACTCGCCCACGTTGGAGAGACTCGTCCGCGTATCGTGCGCGAGATCGAGCACGATCACCTCGGAGACTTTCTTCCCCTCGGCAGGATATTTCGTGATCGCAATGAAATTCCCGTCCGCGCTGAATGCGAACGATGTCGCATCAGGAATCGCGATCGTCGCGCCCGTCGCGAGATTCCGCGCGGCGAACGAATTGTGAACCGGCTTCTTGTCCTTGGTGAGTTTGTCGCGCTCTTTGGGCGCGATGCCAACGAGCGACGCCGCCCACCGCGAGTTCGCCGCAAACGCGGGCTGCAGTCCGTACGGAATCACGATCGTCGTATCGCGGGCTCCGCCGCGCAGGCGAAGATCATTCTCCTCATTTCCGCGCGTGATCGTGTACGAGATCCACTCGCCGTTGGGAGAGAGACGCGGCGCGCCGAGCACCTCCCATTTGCCGAGATCTTTTGGCGTGAGCGTCGGTTTCTGCTGGGCTAATGCGGGGGCCGCGATGAACACGGCCGCGAGAGCGCTCGTTGGGAGTCGCATTCGTTCCAAGGGAAGGAGTGGCGCGGAAGCCGATTCTAGATCGAGAAATAGGCTCTAACCGCGCACTCCCGGCAAGCCGGTCGCGCGCTACTTCCTCTTCTTCGCGCTCGACTTCCTTACGCGCCGCCGAATATCAGCTCGCGCTTTTGGCGTGCTGGGCGACCCGTTCCTGCCGCTGGCGGGTGAGGTGCGGCACGATCCCGAGAAGCCGCTCGATCAGCATCAACTGCCCGCGATGATGCATCTCGTGCTCTTTGGGACTCATCAGACTCACCAGGCGCGAATTCGAGTGCTGGCCGGTGGGATCGGTGTACGTCTCTGCGAGAAACTCCGGCGGGCAGGTCTCGAGCCACGCCGCGAAACGCTCGCCTTCGCTCTTGAGCAAGCCCACGATTTCGGCCTTGGAGCGCGGCTTGTCTTCTTCCGCCTTGATGCGACCAACAGCGCCACCAAAATCGTATCCCTGAAGCGTGGTCACGCGCTCGTGACGGTGCATGTCTTCGTACAACTTCGGCGCGAGCGCGATGTGTTTGAGAATCGCACCAACCGATTGCGTTCCCGGCGCAGCAACAAAGTTGTACTTGTCTTCAGGAATGTCTTCTGCGATCTGAACCGTGTTTCCGCGAACCGTGCGGAAACTGCTTGCCATCTGTGCGGCGCCGTAGGTGCTCATCTGT
>JANYIJ010000207.1 GCA_025362095.1 Gemmatimonadota bacterium
GCCGTTCCAGGGCGCGACAGCCACGGCAGCGATGATGAAGCGACTCGCGGGGCCGCCGGAAGCGGTGAATAAAATTCGTGACAACGTGCCGGAGGAGTTCGCGGCGATCATCACGAAATGTTTGGAGGCGGACGCAGCGCAGCGATTTCAGTCGGCTGGCGAGATCGTTCGCGCGCTGGATGGAGAAAAGGTTGGGGCGGGCTCGCCGAGTGCGAAGCCGGCGCAGGTCGCGCGCGGGCCGGCAAAGGCGAAGCGTGAGATCGGGGCGGTAGCGGCAGTTGTGCTGATCGGCGCCGCAGCGCTGTGGTTCGCGAAGGGACGCGGCACACGAGCGCAGAGCGCGGCCGCGGCCAACTCAATGATTGCAATCGCGGCGGGAGACTACGCGATCGGCAGCGATGGCGGCCCCGCGATCGCTCGGCCGAAGCACACGGAGCACGTTGACGCATTTCGTCTCGAGCGCACCGAAGTCACGGTTGCCGCGTATCAGGAGTTCGTCACTGCGACGCGTGCGCCTGCGCCGTGGGCAGGCCTGGCGCCGCTCGGCGAGCTACCCGTTACGCGAGTGCCGTGGGGCGACGCTGCGAACTACTGTGCGTGGAAATATCGCGATGGCGGGCGACTGCCGACTGAGATCGAATGGGAAGCCGCCGCGCGTGGAACGGCCGCCCGGGCATATCCATATGGAATGCAGGCCGACGCCGCGAACGCGAACACGGCATCTGCGCGACGCTTGGGGCCGGCGCCTGTTGGAAGTTTCCCGCGCGGTGCAACGCCGGAGGGATTGCAGGACATGAGCGGCAACGTGTGGGAGTGGACATCGTCGCCAATGCGTGCGTATCCGGGTGCGCCTGCTGCTGTGACTTCCCTCGAGGACTATCGCGTGATTCGCGGCGGCGCGTTCGACACGAGTGATTCGCTCGCGACCGGCTGGATGCGCGGCTATCTCAAGGCATCGGCCCGGCCGGACGAGTTGCCGAATACTGGATTTCGTTGCGCGTCGAATGCCAACTGAAAAGCGGCAGGATCATTCAACCAACGAAACCATGCACTTTGAACTCGCACACGGCACCGCCGTTCTCGCACGTACGCCCGCGACACTGCGCGCGATGCTGGCTGAACTTGGCCCTGAATGGATCGCCGCAACCGAAGGTCCCGAGACGTGGAGCCCTTGGGTCATCGTCGGCCACCTCTGTCACGCGGAGCGCGCCGACTGGATTCCGCGCTCGCAGGTAATCCTCACTCAAGGCCCGAGCCGCCGCTTCCCACCGTTCGACCGCTTCGCGCAGTTCCGCGAAAGCGAGGGCAAATCGCTGGAGCAACTGCTCGACGAGTTCGCGCAGCTGCGTGCGCGCAATCTTACCACGCTCGCCGAGTGGCGACTGACCGACGTGCAACTCGCGCTCGAGGGCGAGCACCCGGAGTTCGGTGCGGTCACTCTCCGGCAGCTGCTCTCCACGTGGGTCGCGCACGACCTGGGTCACATTGCACAGATCGCGCGCGTGATGGCAAAGCAGTACCGCGAAGCGGTCGGGCCGTGGCGTGCGTATCTGCCCGTGATGGATCGCTAGGCTTCCCTACTCAACTCCCAACGACTCCATCGCTTCAACACTCATTGCCCTCCGCACCGGCCCCCACGCCGCGATCAAGGCGACCAACGCCATTGTCACACTCACCACCACCATCGTCCCCGGATCTCCCGCGGCCGTCCGGAACAGCAGTGCCTTGATCACTCTCGTCGCCGCGAATCCGCCTGCGAGTCCGATCACTAGCCCCACCATCACCAACTTCCCCACCCCGCCAAGCACGAGACGCATCACATCCCGCGCCGTCGCGCCGAGCGCCATGCGAATCCCCAGCTCGCGTGTCCGCTGCGTCACTCCATAAGCAACGACGCCATACAGCCCGATCGCCGCGAGCAACAGCGCCGCCGCCGCAAACGCGCCCACCACCGTCAGCGTCAGCTCCCGCTGATCGAAGCTGAGCTTCTTGGGCACCTCGATCCCGCTCGCGTTGAACTCCGATCCCATCGGAATGCGCGGTTCGACTTCGACAATCGCCTTGTGCATCGCCACTGCAATCGCCGCGGGATTTTTCGCGTGCGCCACAATGTTGATCCACGGCCACACCTCACGAGTGTACGGCACGTACACCTCGGCGAGCACGCGATTCTCCTGACCGGTCCAGTGCACGTCCTTCATCACGCCGATGATCGGCCCGCTGACCGGCTGCCCTACATCCGCGCGTGCCTGCGACGCGCGATGCACGGTGATCACGCGCCCCAACGGATCCGCGTCCGCAAAGAACTGCTTCGCCATCGTCTCGTTGATCACGAACCCCGACGCGTCCGGCGCGCGCATGTCTTCATCAGTGAACCACCGCCCGCGCGCCATCCCGAACTGCATCACGCGCTGATATTCGCTCGACGCGGTCACGTAGAACGCGCTTCCCTTCCCTGAGCTGTCATCGGCGCGCCCCGGAATGTCCACTTTGCTTGGCAGCCGCCCGCCGATGTGATTCACGATCGCAACGCCATCGACGCTGGGAATTTTCGCGACCGCGTCACGAAGCCGCGCGTACAGCGCCGCCGCGTCCGCGGGTTTGTCGTACGTCGGCGATGGAGGAAAAATCGACGCGGTCGCGATATGCTGCGTGTCGAAGTCATCGGGCATTGCGTACAGTCTGCGGAAACTTTGCAGGAGGAGACCCGCGCTCACGAGCAGCATCACCGCCAGCGCTACCTGCGCTGCCACGAGCGAGTTGCGCACTCTCGAGTCGCGCACGCCGGTACCGCCGCCGCGGCTCCCATGCAGTCGCGCAGCGAGCGCGGACTTCGAGGATCTGAACGCGGGCGCGATGCTCACGAGCAGCATCGTCACGAGCGCGATCGTAATTCCAATTGCAAAGAGCCGCGCGTCCACCGCGAGCTCCGCCGAGCGTGGCAGGCGCGGGCCCATCAGCTGCCGAACGACGCGCACGATCGCCGCCGCGAGTGCGACGCCGGCCGCGCCGCCGACGAGAGCGATGACACCCACCTCGGCGCAGAGCGCTCTCACGATGCGCGCGCGGCTCGCGCCGAGGGCCGCGCGCACCGCGATTTCGCGGGCGCGCACGGAGCCGCGGATGAGCGCGAGCGTCGCGACGTTCGCGCACGCAAGGAGAAGCACGAGCGCGGCCGCACCCGCGAGCGCGTAGAGCGTGCCACTCACATTGCCGAGGACTTCGGTCCACATCGGCCAGATATCGATGCCCGTCCAGTGCGCGTTGGAGGCGGGGTATTCGGTGGCGAGGCGTGCGGCGACCACGCTTAGCGCGGCGCTCGCGGCCGCGGAGTCGCGCGGCGAGCGCATGCGCACGATGGTGCGGCTATCGGCGTGGACGTCGCGGCTCAGGAGCGGCGCCCAGCGCGACTCGACCTGCGCGATCGGAATCCACAGCTGCGTGTATGCCGGGTAGTCGAACGCGGCGGGCATCACGCCGATGATCATCGTCGGAATTCCGTCGATGTCTACCGTGCGGCCGATTGCCGCGAGATCTCCGCCAAGATGGCGGCGCCAAAATCCGTATGATGCGATCGCGACAAGCGGGCCGTTCGGCTCTTCGTCGCTCGCAGAGAACGTGCGGCCGAATTCAGCGGGAGTTCCCATGAGCGGGAAGAAGCCCGGTGTCACCCAATTAGCGATGACCCTCGTCAGGCCGTCGGGCGTCGAGAGCGTGACCTGCGCTCCGTGGACATGTGCGAGTCCGACAACCGGGCCGCCGATCGCGGGCGTGTAGTCCTTGTACGCGATGTACGATGGTGAGCGCTGGAATCCCTTGTCTGTGCGCTCGATGATGTTCGCGAGCGAATGCGCATCGCGGTACGGGAGCGACCGGAGCAGCACGGCGTCTACGATGGATGCAACGCCGGTCATCGCACCGATTCCGACGGCGAGCGTGAGCGCGGCGACGATCGCGTACGACGGCGCGCGCCGCATCGCGCGGAGCGCGTAGTTGAAATCGGCGGCGAGTTCGGAGAGGAGCATCGGCATACCTACAACCCTTCGATGGTCTCGCGGGTCACATCAATACGCGAGCTCACGGAGGATTTCGGCAGAATGCTCCCCGGCGGCCGGCACTCTTCCGCCTGACGCGGGTGCGCCAGCCAGATTGTGCGGCGGCGCGAGCGCCTTGAACTCACCTGCATACGACTCGACACTCATCCACCGCTCCCGCGCCGCGAGCTGCGCGTGCGCGGCGACCGCAGCCGTGTCGTTCACTGCCCCGGTCGGAATCTCCGCGCGCTCCAGCAGCGCGCCGACTTCCGCCGCTGTCTTTCCCGCGAACGCATTTTCGATGAGCTTCTCGAGCACCTCACGATTCTCCACGCGCTGTTCATTCGTCGCGAAGCGCAAATCGTCTGCGATGGATGCGTCGCCGAGCACATGCTCGCACAAGCGGCGCCACTCGCGGTCGATCTGCACCGCGAACATGACGGCTCCGTCTTTGCACCGGTATGCGCCGTAGGGGACGACCATGTTGTGCCGCAGGCCGGCGCGCGCCGGAGTTTTGCCGGTGCCGAGGTACACGTTCAGCGGCGGCATCATCCACTCGGTCATGCACTCGAACATCGAGATATCGATGCGCTCTCCGCGGTTGGTCTTCGCTCGATTGAGAAGCGCCGCGAGAATCGACGAGTACGCGTAGAGCCCCGCCCCGATATCCGCGATGCTCACGCCCACTTTCGCCGGTGCGTCTTCCGTTCCCGTCATCGAAATAATTCCCGCCTCGGCCTGGATCAGCATGTCGTACGCTTTTTTGTCGCGATACGGACCGTCGGGCCCGTATCCGGAGATCCCGCACCAAATCAGCCGCGGATGTTTCTTGGAGAGCACGTCATATCCGTATCCGAGCCGCTCCACCGCGCCGGGCGCGAGGTTGTGGACGAACACGTCGGCGCGGGCGAGGAGCTTGTCGCACACGTCGTGATCCTTCGCGTCTTTCACGTCGAGGACAATGCTTCGCTTGCCGCGGTTGAGCCAAGCGAAATACGCCGAGACGCCGTTGAGCGCACC
>JANYIJ010000237.1 GCA_025362095.1 Gemmatimonadota bacterium
TGGGCGTCGATCCAGCCGCGATCTGTTGACGCAAACACTTTGGCTTCAGGGCGAGTCCAGCCGGTGATGACGACTTCGCCCGACGCGATGGCGACATCGACCCAGCTCCCTTTTTCGAATGCGAACGTCGAGTCGACTCTCGTGCGGTCGCGGTCGCGGTCGCGGTCGCGGTCGCGGTCACGCTGCGCATGTGCCTGCGCGGGACCGACGGCGCCGATCGCGGCAGCCGCTGCGACAAGCATGGTGAGACGTGTGAGTTGTTTCATGAACCGAGATCGTTTTGGGAAATAATTATTCAGCCGTGCGACGGAATGTTTGCCACTCCGCGCAGGAGCTGCAGTTTGGTGTCGTACGCGTGCGTGAGGCGGTTGAGCAGGAACGCGCTCGCCGGATCCTTCGCCAGCGCCGCCTTGCTCTCGGCGATCGCGGCGTCGATCAGCTTTAGATTCTTCTGGAGCACTGCGAGTGTGACCGGGTCGAGATCCTTTCGACGCTCGGCGATCACGGTGCGCATCGCGCCGATTTCTTTATCGAACGTCTGCTGGGCGGTTTGCAGGCTCACCGATTCGACCGGCACGGCCGAGACCGGCGCGTCGACCGTCGCGGTATCGCCGCGCAGCGCGAGATCGGGTGCGCCGCGCTTGGTGAGCGTGTAGGTGACGCCGGCGGTCACCGCGATGAGCAGCGATGCGGCAATAGCGAGCTTGCGCAACGGAAGCTGCGCCGCGGGCGCGACTGCCGGCGCGTTGTCATTCGCGATGCGCGTGGGCAGCACCACCACCGGCGTATCGAGGCGCGCTTCGATGCCGCTCCACAGATCACGCGAGGGCGCGAGTTCCGGAAGTTCGCCCGCCGCGCGCACGATGGCGCGCAGCTGCGGGTCGAGTTCGTCGTGGTCGTTCTCTGGATTCTTCATGAGTTCAGTGCCTCTCTCAGCAGCATTCTGGCGCGGTGGAGCTGCGCTTTGCATCCCCCCGCGGTCACCCCGAGCATGCCGCCGATCTCGTCGTGCGTGAAACCCTCCACATCGTGCAGCACAAAAACTTTCCGCGCGCCGGGCGGGAGTCCTGCGATGGCGCGCTCCAGATCGATTGAGAGTCCCGGAGGAACCTCGGCTCGGACGGAGCCGTGCGCCACGGTGTCCATATCTTCGATCGATTCGTCCTGTCGGCCGGACCGGCGTTTTTCCGTTTGCCGGTCGTTGAGCACGACGTTTACTGCGAGACGGTGCAGCCACGTGCCGAACGCGCTGTCGCCGCGGAACTGGTCCAGCTTTTCCCAGGCCCTCACGAAGGCGTCCTGCGTCAGCTCTTCTGCGCGCGAGCGATCGCCAACCATGCGCGTGCACAGGGAGAAGACCTTGTTTACGTGCAGCCGGTACAGACGTTCGAAGGCCTGCCGGTCGCCGCGAGCGGCCCGCACAACATCGTCGTCGTTCGGACGGTTGACCGGTTCAATCACAGGATCGAGGTTTTCGAATCGCAGGGCTGCTGACATCCGGAATCTGGTCCTTTTCGTCTCATGGGTTCAGATGGCGGAAGCGGGGGAAAGGTTTGAAGTGTCGGGCGACACTTTTTGGGGTACTTTCCGTACGGACAGAGAGCGAATCCAGTTACGGGAGCACCCATGTCGAACGTACAGAATCCCTCCGCCGCGACCAAGGCACCACCAATTCCGTCGATGGACGTGACCCCGCCGCCGCCGGCGACGACGCGGGAGATTTCCCGGCAGGTGCGGGGGATCGTGTCGCAGGCCCGGGCGGCCGCGCAGGATGGGAAACAGGCGGCACGAGACGCCAAGCAAAACGCCGGCGACGCTGCGAAATCGTCGAAGGACGGGATCACGGCGACCACGGCCCCGCCGTCGCCCGCCTTTAGTCCGAGTGAAATGATCCCTCCGCAAGCCGTGGACATTTCGATGGCTTTCTTTTTCACAGTCGCGTTTTGCGTGGTGGGATTTCCGCTCGCGCGCGCGTTCGCGCGGCGCATCGATCGCAAGACGGAATTCAAGTCGGTCGCCGGTCCGGACCTCACGCCGCACATCCGCCAGCTTCAGGATTCCGTGGATGCGATGGCGATCGAGCTCGAGCGGATTTCAGAAGGGCAGCGGTTTACGTCGAAGCTGCTCGCGGAGCGGTCAGAGAGGGCGTCGCAGTAGCAGGAGGGCGCGCAGCGCGGGCGGTTCGCTCCCGCCTGTAATTGTTGCGGCGTCCGCGAGGCGAATCTCGCACGACTCGAGCAACAATTCGAGATCCGCACCCCCTGCCTTCAGCAGCGTCTCGAGCGCGAGTTCGGCGCCGGCGCTGATCGCGCGATCGATGAGGCCGCGAACGCGCGCCACGCGTCCGGCGACCGCGGCGCGCGAGTGCGCCGGCGCGCCGTGCGAGAGCGAATCGATTCGCCCGAGAAGTTCGCGGCGCGCCGGAGAGGCCACCGCTGACGCACCGGTAGATTCGCGAGCGCGGCGGCGAACGAGCCAACGCCGCAGTGCCTGCCGTGCGTATCGCTCGAGGTTTGCATGGGGCGCTGCGGCGGCCGCGCCCGCGCTGAGCACGGCCTCGAGCAAATCATGCGGAGCATCGCTGACTCGCCAAACACCTCGACGGCGCGCACCGCAGGCCAGTATGCTGCTTTCCCCGCGCTCGATCAGCGCGATGAATCCATCGCGGCTCCCCTGCGAAAACGCCACAAGGTTGTTCGCGGTGCGGCGCTGGCGATTCTCGGTGCTCCTCCACGACCTCACGATTGCGCGCAGTCGCTCGGCCGCGGCCGGAGCAGAAATTGCGGCCACATGCGCAGCCCGCTTCTGCGCGAGACGGCGATCGAGCGCAAGCAAACTCTCCGCCGCATCCGGCGGCCCGATTCCGTGCACACGGACATGAGTATTCTTCGAACTCATGCGTGCGGCACGCCCCACTCGCTGATCGAGACCGGCCGGAGTCCATGGAACGTCGAGATGGACGATCACCGAGGCGCCCTGCAGATTCACGCCTTCGCTGAGAAGATCAGTCGTGATGACGAGCGAGATCTCGTCGTGGGAGGGACGCACGGCGCTGCTTGCGAGCGCATCGATGACGTCGGAGCGCGGCCGCGCTCCACCTGCGGTTCGCGCGCCGCGCGCGGTAAGCAGCGCCACACCTCGCTCACTCCGCAGGGCGCGATAAATCGCCTCGGCGGTCGCGGCGAATCCTGTGAACGCGACAATTCGCGCGCCATCGTGAGCGCGGCGAAGGTCGCGCAACAACCGTGCGCGAGCTTCCGCGTCGGCGCCGATGCGTGACTTGATGTATGCGCGAATGCTGCGTACTGCCGCGAGATGCGATTCCAAGACCTCGCGCATCGGCGTGGGATCGGGCGCCACGCGCACCACAAACATCGGGAAGGCGAGTTGCACGGCATCGTCGCCCACGACCCATGCGCGAAGCTCCGCGCGCGTGGGCACGCGTCCGCTCTCGAGAATTGCGCCGAGTGCGGCTCCACGCTGAAGCCGTCGCTTGAGCGCGGCATCAAGCGCAGCGAGACTCGAAGCCCAGCCGCGCGCGAGCGTCATGCGGAGCAGAGCCGACGCCTCGCGGCCATCGAGTGCCGGCAGCGCGGGAGGCAGCGAAGAAATCATTTTGCGCAGCCGCGACGGCGAACTCACGCGGTGCCAGTGAGGGCCGTCGATCGCGGGAAGCAGAGAGGCATCACCGCCGCGGCGAACGACGCAATGCGCGAGGTCCGAGTCACCGAGCGTGTGTGCGCGGGGACCCATGAACAGCGCGAGCAGCGCCGTGAGTTCGGCGCGTCGGTTGCGTACAGGCGTTGCCGATAGCAAAAGAGTCTTTCGATATGCGCTGAACCTCGCGAGTCGCGCATATCGCGCGCTAGCGGGATTGCAGACATGATGCGCTTCGTCGACGATTACCAGTTCTGCAGCCAAGGATTCGTCGAGCTCACGACGACTCAGTTGCTCCATCGAGACAAACGAAACCGCGACGCCGGCGTTGTCCGACGCTTCGCGCCACATCGACCGCAGCGCCGCGGGTGCGATCACGACCGCCGTTGAAAATTCCCGCGCCAGCGCGAGCGCGACGAACGTCTTGCCCAATCCGGGTTCATCCGCGAGCAGCGCGCCCCCAACTCGCGCGATGCTCTCGCGCACGCGGCGCAGCGCGTCGCCCTGATGCGGACGGAGCGTCACTCTCCCAATCGTCACTGCGGCCTCGTCCGAATCGCCCAGCACCGCGCGGGCGATCTCGTCGAGCACTTCGCTCAGCGCAGACACCAGGTCAGCAGAGGTTCGATGTCCACCGATCGTACGCGGTACGCGCGGATCGCGGCATCGGTGAGAGTGGCGGCATCGGGGATCTCGCCGTCGAGCGCTTCGCGCGCGAGCGGCGCGAGTATTTGCACCGCGCGCGTCCAATCGAGAGGAATCGGCAGGCGCGCGAGTGTCCAGCCGAGGTACCGGTGGTATCCGCCGCGAGCGGGTTCCGCGATCGCCGCGAGCCACGCCGCGGCCACGGGCGAATTCAACAGCGCGGCGAGCGCGTACGCGTCGTCGAGCGTAGCCGTTCGCGCGACGTAGCAGCTGTTGATCGGGACGGTATCATCGCCCGGCAGCAGCACGAGGGCGCGCGGAGACTTTCCAATATCGCTCCACACGACGCGCGGCTTGTGACTCCGCGCAGCGTCAGTGCGAAAGAGCGTCCACCAGCGCGACGCGCGGCGCGCATCGGCGCGCGATTCGAGCTGCCGGCGCCACGGCGCGAGCCAGGTTTGCGCGCCCGCGGGCAATCGTTGCAGCGGTGCGTCCGTGTCATCGTGAGTCCAGATCACCGCGTCGCGATCGAGCTCGGGAACCCACGCGCGCACCGACTCGCCGCGCAGCAGCGGCCGAAGCATGCGCCGCTCCACGCGTCCTTCGCGATCGCCGCTCGTCACCGGCCAGAAATCATTACGCGCCTCGCGCCACCCGGCGCGCGGGGTCACGATGAATGCCTCGTTGCATCCGCTCTTCACGCCGAGGATCGGACGTCCCAGCGGGGTGCGCGCGAGCGGCGGGCCCGCCTGCGCGAGCCGGTCGAACGCGGTGCGCGCATCTGGCGGCAGGAGAAGCCACGGGGCGCCAGGTGAGTCTTCGAGCGCGATCCGCGCGCGCGCCATGCTCCACTCGAGCGCGTCGTCGCGATGGTGAACGGCAATTCGCACCGCCGGCTGATCGAACGGATCGTCTTCATCGTTTTCTCCACCGCGCCGTCGAGCCAGCAGGAACGATGGATACACTGCCGCATCGAACGCCGCGCGCGACTCGGCCCAGTCTTCGATCGCGCGCAGATCGGCGAGATCGTCGATCACTTTGCGCACTCCACCACCAGCGAGTGAGCGCCAGAGCTTTGCCGGCAGCAGCAGCGCGACGGCACCGCCGGGCCGGGTTAGCGAGAGCGACCGCTCCACGAACAGCGCCGCGAGATCGACTTGCGCCGAGAACCCGCGTCCTGCGCCAGTCTCCTCCGCGCCGGGCATCCATGCTGCTTCGCGAAATGAGCGGTAGCGAGCACGCAAATTGTCACGGGTGGCGGGCGGAATATTGTGCAGCCGGACCCAGGGCGGGTTGCCGATGAGAAGATCGAATCCGTCGTTGGCCGCAGCGTCAGCAAAATGCACCGGAAACGAAAATGGAAGCGAAGCGCCCGATTTCAGCGCGACGATCCGGCGGCGCAGCTGACGCGCGCGCAGTCGCAGATTGCCGAGCATTTCGCGCTGAAGCGGAGCGGGAAGAGTTCGTTCCGCGAACAGATCGCGCGATCGCACCGCGCAAATGAGATCGCGCCGCCGTGTCGCCACAGAAACACATTCTCGCTCCGCAACGAGGATCGCGGCGCGGCGCTCTTCGCGGTCGAGCGCGCGCGCAAGCAAGCGCTTTCGAGTGCCCGTCGAGCGCGAATACCGCCCGCGGAGCTTTGCGAGCGCCGCGGGTGCGGTGATGCGCAACGATTCGTCGAACGCAGGCCCCGCGAGCGCATCGCCAACGCGGATGTGCCGGTCCAGATTCGGCAGCGGCTGGACGGCGAGCGGATCACGATCGTCGGCGTCGATCACCACCGAAAGCCAAAGGCGAAGTTCGCAGAGCCAGACCGCGGTTGGATTGACGTCCACGCCGAAGATCGAGCGTGTGAGCACTTCGCGGCGACGCTGGCCTACGGGCCGCGCATCTCCAGCCGCGCCCGCGAGATCGGCGATGCGTTCGAGAAGATGCACGAGGAACGCGCCGGAACCGCATGCGGGGTCGAGCACGCGAAGCTTCGTGAGCGCCGCGCGCAGAACGTCCTGGTCCGCTGCGGCCAGCCTCTCGCCGTCACGCGCCGCGCTGAGCAGCGCGGGCTCAACGCCGAGCGAGCCGAGCGCCGCCTCGAGCCCTTGGCCTCCCACGCGCTCGATGATTGCATTCGGGGTATAGAACGCACCCGACGATCGTCGCTCACCCGCCGCCATCAGCGACTCGAACGCTCTGCCCAGCATTTCGGGATCGATCGCCGCCTCGCTCCACGCGGATGAACTCTCGTGCGCGGTCACGCGATACCGCGCGAGCAATCCGCCGATGAGCTCGCCGAGCGCTTCGTCGCTGAAACGGAGATCGCCCGCGCGGCGTTCGACGGGCGTGCGCGCGAACAGGCCGCCATTGAGAAATGGAATTCGTCCGAGGGCGCGCGCAGACGCGGCGCGGCGCGCGACCGGCGTGTTGAGCGTGCCGAAGAAAAGCGGGTCCAGCAGGCGGCGATGCACTTCGCCGCCGCGCGCGCATCGCGAGTCGAACGCGTGCCGCAGGAATTCGCGGTCGCCGTCGAGCCAGCCTTTGGCTTCGAGAAAGGCTAGGAAGAGGATGCGCGAAGAGCAGAGCAGTGCCAGATCTCGTCGCGTCTCGGTGAAAACACGGCCGTGCGCTGATTCCGCCAGCGTGCCGACCACGCCCTCGAGTTCGCGATAGAAGCGTCGCGTGAGCGCGTCGCGGCCGAGGAGTTCACGCCAACGGTGATGCACGAGCACGTCGATGCCGCCAGCGGCATCGGACATCGCGGCGAGCGTCTCGCCGTCGGAGTCCGTGACATGCGCGGTGTCGATGGATAGCGCGGAGATGCGGGTGCGCGCGCCCACTGCCGGCGCCGCAATCACGAGCGAGTCGCCGGACGGCTGCACCATGACGAGCAGCCAGAGCAGCTGCGGCGCGTGCCCGGTTACCTGTGATGCCACGCGAGTGATCGTCTCGCGCGTGGGCTCGCCGGCTGCAGATTCGAGCAGGAGTGCTCGCAACGTCCCCGCGCCGTTGGCTACGGCGGCGCGCCGGATGGAGCGATCGATTCCGATCGCGCGTCTCGCATCGAGATCGAGCGGGAGCGACTCACCGAAACCGAGGGCGGGGAGGAGCGGCCCGAGATCGCGGAATGTGCGCGTGCTGGAGAGGATCGCGGCGGAAGATCGAAGCGAGGACACGCGTCACGATGCGTCCTCGCGTTCCCAGAAGCGTCACCACTCCGGCGCATGCCGGAGCGAAATAACGCAGCGTGTTTTTGCGCTACCCTGCGATCAAGTCGAGCAACGCCGGCAGCTCGCTGATATCCGAGATCCAATATGTCGGCTTCGCGACCGCGATCTGCTCGCGCGTGAACGGCCCCCAGAGCGCGCCGATCGTGCGCACGCCGGCCGCGTTTCCCGAGCTGATGTCGTGCGGCGAGTCGCCGAGCATGAGCGCGGAATCGGCATTGACACCGAGTTTTTCGAGAGCGAGGAGCACGGGCTCCGGCTCGGGTTTGTACTTAGTGACTGAATCTGCGCTGACGATCACGGGCAGAAACTTGGCGAGCCCGGTGAGTTCGAGGCCGCGGCGCGCGAGCTCGTCGCCCTTTGAGGTGACGATCCCCATCACGAGTCCGCGTGCGTGGAGATTTTGGAGCACAGCGGTGGTGCCGGGATATTCCTTAATGACGTTGTCGTGATGGATGAACTGGTACGCGCGGTATTTCTCACGCAGCAGCTCCAGCTCCTCCGGGCTCCGCGAATAGAGTGCGAGCTGCTTGAAGAGTGGCGTGCCGATGCCGGCCATCCACGCCGAGTCATCGGGCACGGTGCCGGTGAATCCCTCAAAGGCGTGGTGCATCGCGTCGACGATCAGGCCGATCGAGTCGATCAGTGTGCCATCGAGATCGAACAGAACGGCGCGGAGCTTTGTTGTCATGCGTGAAAGCTAACGGGAGACGTACTCCCGTCCCTTCCACTCCACGCGCCCGCCGCGCCAGGTTGAGCGGCCGAACATCCCCATGAGCACCACCGAGGCGAGGGGATTGAGCAGCGCGTACAACACCGGAGCGCGAAATGCGACGTGAAGGACGATCCAGAAGAGCGTGGTGCACGTGTACGCGATCGCGCCCCACGCGCCGGCCGCCGGCGACACCACACCGGCAAACGCGAGCACGATCATCACGGGCGGCACGATCTCCCAGAGCGGTACGAGCGGCGACGCGATGCGCGCCAGCGTGGTGACCACGGGTCCCGCATTGAGCGTATCGCGGCCTGCGGCCCAGATGTTCTTGCCCCAGCCGCGCCAGATTTCGCCGAGCCCTTCGTACATGCGCGTGGACATGAAGTCGAATCCTTCGACGAACTGCACCGAGTAGCCGAGTCGCGTCCACTCCTGCGCGAGGCGCAGATCTTCGGCCACGTGCGTGCGCACCGCTTCGTGACCACCTGCGCGATCGTAGATGTCGCGCCGCATGAGCATGAACTGACCGTTCGCGATTTTGTCGTAGGGATTTGTTGATTGATTGATCCGCTCCATGTTGCCGAAGCGCGCGAGGATCAGGCCGAATATGTGCGGCTGAATCACGCGCTCCCAGAACGAACCCATGGTTTGCGATCCGGCCACAGTGAGGAGGCCGGCGTTGCGCGCGATCATGGCGCGCATCGAGCGCGCGATGAGTTCGGGCCCGTGCCGCGTGTCGGCATCTGTAAATAGAAGGAGCGGCCCTTTCGCAGCGAGCTGACCGTTCTGACAGGCCCATTGTTTCCCGAACCATCCCTCAGGCAGCTCAGGATTGTCGATCACCTGCACCCGTGAATCACTCTGTGCGACTCTCCGCGCGATCTCACCCGTTCCATCCGATGAATGATCGTCGACGACAATCACCTCGATGTTCTTCCACGAGCCCGCGAGAATCGACCGAGCGCACCCCTCGATGTTCCTCGCCTCATTCCGCGCCGGAATGATCACCGAAACTAGCGAAGCGTCACCAGGAATCTCCGCCGAATATTGCGCGAGCGAAGTTGTAGTTCTCACCCGCCAAAGAATGAACGCCGGCACCAGAAACCACGGCAATGCCGCGAGAACGATGGTCCCCCAAGAAGTATCCGCGATCATCCGGCCGTTATCCGCGCAAATCCGTGACTAAGGGGTAGATCTCTCACGAGCGCACGACCCACC
>JANYIJ010000045.1 GCA_025362095.1 Gemmatimonadota bacterium
CCATTGCGCGCGAGCGCTCCACGATCGAATTCGAATCGCAGCTGCGGCTGTCCGAATTGCTGTTCCACTCCGAGATCGGCTACACCGCGAACTTTCGACATCACCCGCTCGATCTCCTCCGCCTTGCGTTGCAGCACCTCGAGATCGGGTCCGAACACTTTCACCACCAACTCACCCTTCACGCCCGAAAGCGCCTCGTCGACATTGTCCTTGATGTATTGCGAGAAATTCATCTCGGCGCCCGGAATGGCGTCGAGCTTCGCCGCCATCTGCGAGATCAAATCCTCCTTGTCCTTCGCGCTCTTCCACTGCCCCTTCGGAATGAGATCGGCGTATACCTCGAGATTGTTCGTCCCCTTCGTGTCCGTCCCGTCGTCAGGGCGGCCGAGCTGGGTGACCACCTGGGCGACCTCGGGATAACTGCGCAGCACGCCGCGCACCTGTCGCTCCACTTCCTTCGCCTGCCCCACGGAGATGCCCACCGGCATCGTGACCGTGAGCCAGATGTTCCCCTCGTCTAGCGCGGGCAGAAACTCCGTTCCGAGTCGCGACGCCACGAGTCCCGTCACCGCAAGTGCAAGCAGTGCGCCGATCACCACGCGCCGCTGGTTCGCGAGCGCCCACCCAAGCAGCGGTTCGAACGCGCGCTGAAGCCAGCGCGCAGCCGGCGGCTCGTTCTGGCCCGGCTTCACCTTCATCCACATGCTCGCGAGCACCGGCACCAGCGTGATGCAGAGCAGCAGCGATCCCGCGAGCGCGAACGAGAGCGTGAACGCCATTGGCGAGAAGATTCGTTTCTCAACCCGTTGAAACGTGAATATCGGGAGGAACGCGGTGATGACGATTGCTTTTGAAAACACAATCGGCCGTCCCATCGACTCCGCCACCCGGGCGAACACTTCGCGCCGCCCGATGTCGGCGCGCATAGCGAAATCCGTGTGCTCGATCTGCCGCGGTGTCGCGTGCTCGCCGGTGAGCTCCAAGTGGACGGCATCGGCGGCGGCGTCGTGCGAAGGCTCAGACGCGACGAGCGTCGCGTGACGGTCGCGGAGCTGAACCTCTGTAGGCGGAGGGGCCAAGGCAAGCCGCACGAGGAATGCTTCGACCATTACCACCGCGGCGTCGACGATCAGGCCGAAGTCGACCGCCCCGAGCGATATCAGGTTCGCCGAGACATGCCAAAGATCCATGAGGATGAACGCGCCCAGCAGCGCGAGCGGGATCACGAGCCCGACGATCACCGCGCTCCGCCAGTCACCCAGGAACACGATGAGAATCACGAGTACGAGCGTCGCGCCGAGCAAAAGATTCTCCTCGACCGTGCGCACAGTATGGTGCACGAGATTCGCGCGGTCGTAGAAGGGCAGCAGTCGCACGTCTTTCGGCAGGATCGTCGCGTTGAGCTCGGCCGCTTTGTCGCGAACGCCCTTCAGAATCTCGAGAGCATTTTCGCCCTTACGCATCAAGACGATCCCTTCGACAACGTCGTCGGCGGAGTCCTTAGCAACGATTCCCTCGCGCGGCGCACCGCCAATGTGGACGGTTCCGAGATCGCCGACCGTCACGACCGCACCGTTGTGCGATGTGACTGCCACCGCCGCGATGTCATCCGCTGACCGAAAGTTTCCGACACCACGCACGACCTGTTTCTCGTAACCGTGCTCGATGTAGCCGCCGCCGGCGTTTTGGTTCGCGTTGGCGATCGCGTTTTCCACCGTGGGGAGCGCGATCGCGTATCCACTGAGCTTCGCCGGGTCGAGATCCACTTGGTACTGCTTCACCGTGCCACCGAATCCGACGACATCGGCGATCCCGGGAACCGTGCGGAATGCGGGTTCCACCACCCAATCTTCGAGCGCTTTCATCTCGTACAGCGGGAGCTTCCCGGAGAGCGTGTAGCGGAAAATCTCCCCCGTGGAATTCGAGAGCGAAGAAAGCCCGGGCTGCACCCCTGCAGGCACATTCACCTGCTGCAGCCGCTCGATCACCTGCTGACGCGCGAAGTAGTCCGTGGTACCGTCCTGAAAAGTCATCGAGACGGACGAGAGTCCGAACATCGACGTCGAGCGCAGGGTCGTAAGTCCCGGCAGCCCGTTCATCTGCCGCTCGACCGGCAGCGTGACGAGCTTTTCGATTTCTTCCGCCGCATGCCCCTTCCAGGTGGAGATGACGAATACGTGCACGTCCTCCACATCCGGGAACGCTTCCACGGGGAGAGCGATGAACGCGCGAACGCCCGCCGCCGCAGCGAGCAGCGTAGCTCCGATGATCAGCAGACGCTGGCGGAGCGCGAATCGAATCAGCGAACGCAGCATCTGCTAAACCACGCGATCAACGCGCCGCTCGGCCGGCACTACGGCAGCCGCTCCGCTTCGGCGGCCAGCAGGATCGATCCGCGCGTGACCACGCGTTCGCCGGCCCTAAGCCCGTCGCGGATCGTCGCGGTGACGCCATCGTCATCGTCCACGATCACGGCCCGTCGCTCGTACCGCCCGCGCGATTTCTCCACGAATACCACGGTCTCGGTGCCGCGCGTGACGAGCGCGCGTGTAGGAATAATCACGTGCGCTGTTGCGTCTTCGGCGATCAGCCGCGCAACTCCCACCACCATCGCCCGCAGCGCGTGATCGCGATTCACAATCGATGCGCGCACGAGCGTTGTCCGTGTGACAGGATCTAACTGATCGCCGACGTACGTCACGCGCGCCGCGTACGTGCGGCCGGGCGCGGCGTCCGTCGTGAAAGCGAGCAGGGCGCCCGTATGCAGTTTGCCGAGGTCGCGCTGCGGTGCCGATGCGAGCAGCCAAAGAGTATCAACAGACGACAAAGTAAACAGCGGCGTCGTAGCGTCGGAGCGGACCTCGGCGCCGGCGTTCGCCGACCTGTCAATCACCACACCGTCGATCGGCGCGCGCAGTATGAAATCGCCCTGCGTTGCATCCGCTTCGCCAAGTTGCGCCATCCGCTGCCGCGCGCGCACGGCCTCGGCGCGAACCTGTGCCGCGTCTGCGCGCGCCTGTTCGACCTCCTTGAGCGCAATCACCTTATGCGCGAACAAATCCTCGGCGCGCGCGAGTGCCGCCGACGTCTGAGTAAGTGCGGCCTCCGCTTTTGCATTGTCACTCGCAGCTTGCGACATCTCTCCCGAGGCGATCTTCGCGAGCGGAGCACCCGCCGCCACGTGCGCTCCGGGTTCGGCCGCGAGCGAACGCACTCGTCCGGTGACCGGCGAGAACACCCGCACCGTGTGGTTTTCGTTGAGCCCGACCTGCGCGGCGAGCGTCGCGACAGAGCGCTCTCGCGTGACGCGCACCGTATCAACACCGATCGCCGGGAGCTTGGGCGATGCGGAGTCGAGCACAACCTCGCCGTCCGTTCTCGGCGGCGGGGCGCCCGCTTCGGCAACGTTCCCACGACCACAAGCCGACGCGGCGATCGTCAGCGCGATGCCGGCGACCAGCGACGCCCGCGAACGAACCAAAGAGGTAAGACAGCAGCTCATGGCTTCGCTTCCTCGTTGTCGAGTGCCCGGACTGCCGCGTACGCACTCACCCAGTAGTCATGCGCGGAGGTGGCCGCCGCGGCGCGGATCTCGCCGTAGGTGCGCACTGCGTCGAGGAACTCGATGTAAGAGATTGCGCCCGCGCTGTACGCGTAGCGTGCGGTCTCCAGTGAGCTTCGCGCTTTCTCGAGCAGCCCTGCGTCGAATTTCTTTGCGAGCTGCTCAGTCGCGCGGAGTTGATCGAGCGCTGAGATGATCTCCGTGACGGCCTGCACGCGCACCCGTTCCTCTGCGAGGCGCGACTGCTGAAGAGAAACGCTCGCACGTTCGCGCTCACCGGAAAACCAATTCCAGGCGGGGAGCTGCACGCCAACACCGAGTGCGTAGTGCTGACCGTTGGGAAAAGGGTCGTCACGCTGTTGTACGAGCATCAGTTCCGGCACGGGGATGAGCAGGGCGGACGCGAAACTCCGGGAGTCTTCGCTTGCCTGTGTTCTGGAACGGGCCGCCTGCACGTCGGCTCTCCGCGCGATCCTGGAATCGTCCGGAGAAAAGAAGGCGGTTGGCAGCGCGGCGATCGCCGCCAGCGGTCGCAGGATCAGCGAGCCGCTGACCCGCAGTCCGGTATCTGGCCGCGTCACTCCCATCGTGGACTGCAACGCCAGCCGCGCCGCTCGAACGGCCGCGTCCGATTTCAAAAGGTCGGCCTCGCTCTTGGCGAGTTCGAGCTCGCTCTTCACGAGATTCCGCTCAGGCATGTCGCCGGCGCGGACACGCGCCGAGTCGGCCGCGAGCAGGTCGCGGAAAATGTCACGTTGCTCGCGCGCGATCGACCGGAGCGTATCCGCGAGCAGAAGATCAAAGAACGCCGCGCGCACGGCGAAACGAATCATCCTTTCGCTGTCGCGCGCGTCGTGCTGCGACGCGAGTACGCCGTCGTTGGCCGTGCGAATCCGATACGTCCGCTGCGGCCCCACGTCCAATGGCGCCGCAATCGAGTACTGCCACGGGTTGTTCGGTGCGACTGCGAGCGTGGGATTGGCATATGCTCGCGCAATCCGAACCTCTGCCCGCGAGGAGTCCGCGCGCAAACGCGCGATGCGCACGTCGGGATTCTGTTGCAGCGTCCGCGCGAGCGCAGCGTCGAGCGTGAGCGCACCACCATCCTGCGCGGCGACGAGACGCGCGCTCAGCGCTATCGAAAGGAGGGCGGGGAGTCGGACGGCGAATCGCATCCCGCCATCGTATAAGACAATCGCGTTAAGACGCGATACCGAATTTCCGAAAATGCGTCAAGAAAAAACTAAGAGTGGATCCTCAGCCCTCGCCTAGGTCCGCCGGATCCACATCGGCAGCCGGTAACCTCAGCTCGAACACGCTGCCTCCCCCGTCGCGTGCGTGGTGCGACAGCATCCCCTGCTGCGCCGTAGCCAGCGACCTCGCGATCGCAAGGCCAATCCCTGCGCGCCCCAGGTCCGCGATCGATCCCTGAGGCCGATAGAACGCCTCGAACACCCTCTCGCGCTCGCCCTCAGTGATCCCGGGCCCGCGATCCGAAACTGAGAACACCAAATGCGGCCCGTCGCGGCGGGCGGCGAGTTCCAGCGACCCGCCGGTCGGCGTGAACCGCAATCCATTCTCGAGAAGATTCACGAGAATTCTCAGTGTCTGGACAAAATCGAACGTTCCGTAGAGCGCGGGCGCCGTCTCGTCGAGCCGAGCGACAATCAACTCGCTCCTCTCCAGCGCCGTACACTGACGGATCGCCGCGCCAACCACATCTTCCGCTGAATTCAACTCCGGCGAGAACGCCCACTTTCCCGCGCGCAGCCGCGACAGATCCAGCAGGTCCGCCACCATGCGCGTGAGTCGGTCCACCTGTTCCTCGATTTCCAATGCACGCGACGACCCGGTGCGGGCTTCATCCTGCGCCATCGCCTTGATCGCCGTAAGCGGCGTTCGCAGATCGTGAGAGACGGACGCGAGCACGAAATCCTTCATGCGATCGCCTTCGCGCAGCGCGCGAACATGTTCCGTCTCGCGGGCGAGAGCCTCGTGGTCCGCGGCGAGTCGCTTCACCTCCTCCGCGTCGCGAACCGCGGAATCGCGATCGCGCTTCGCCGCGGCGAGCAGCTCGGAAGCCACCACGGCCGTGACCAAAAACGCCGCGAGCGTCACGAAGTCCACCGACTTTGTAATCGTTAGGTGATCGTATGGCGTCTGCAGGTAATAGTCGATGATCACGAAGCTGGCGACAGAGAGCGCAAGCCCGAGCCTCCGTCCCCCGCTTGCGCTGCCGCCGAGCACCACAAGGAGATAGGTGAGCGGAACGTAGGTCTGCTCACTAGCGGCGCGAATGTTCACGAGCACTAGTGTGACAGCCACGAGCACCAGCCCCCACGTAATCCAGTGCCGTCGCTGCGGCGCCATCGTCATCGGGCCCTCACGGCATCTCGAACCGGTACCCGACACCCGGTTCCGTCACGACATACTTGGGCGACGACGGCGACGTCTCGATCTTCCGGCGGAGGTTGGTGATGTGGACGCGCAGATATCGCTGCGGATCACCGAACTCGCGCCCCCACACCGCGTCGAACAATTGCTGGTGCGTGAGCGTGCGACCGGCGTGCATCACGAGCGCGAGCACGATGTTCCATTCTATTGGAGTGAGGCGCACCGGTTCGCCCGATTTGGTGACCGACCGGCGGCCGACCTCGAACGTGAGGTCGCCCGCCACGATCGGCGCCTCGGTCGGCGCGATCAGCTGCGTCCTCGCGCGCCGCAGCTGCGCTTTCACCCGCGCCAGCAGTTCCACGGTGCTGAACGGCTTCGTGACGTAATCATCGGCGCCGAGGCTTAACAGGCTCACTTTGTCCTCCTCGCTGTGGCGCGCGGAGAGCACGACGATCGGCATCGAGGCGAATCGACGGATCTCGCGGCACACCTCGGCGCCCGCCATATCGGGAAGGCCAAGATCGAGCACAACCAGATCTGGATGGTGCGTCGCCGCGAGGTCTATGCCTTCGGCGCCCGAACCGGCCTCGAGCACGCGCTCCGCCACCTCGCGTAGCGCATTCTTCAGCGCGCGCCGGATCTGAAACTCGTCGTCAACAACCAAGATGCAACCTGCGGTAGCCATGATCCCAAGATACTAGGGTCTCCATTCGGCGTCGGTGAATTCCCTACACGGAACGCAGTCAATTTCCTGACTTCATCCCCGTCCAGAACCGCCCAAGTTGTTCTGAGTTCCGGAGTGGGCGACTACGCCCATCGGCTTTTCCTCACTGCAGTTCACTCATCGGGAGCCTTCGATGCTCATCGTTGCCGCCCTGACCGCCGCACTATCGCTCGGTTCCACGTCCGACTCCGTTGTGCGGGTGTCCGCGTCGCGAGGCGTCGGGACGCCGATCGAAACGGTTGACCTCACCAAGTTCGCGCGGCGCATTCCAAGCTTCTCGCGCCAGACCAAACTCGCGTGCAACATGTGCCACGCGGGGTTCCCGCAGCTCACGTCGTTCGGCCGCCTCTTCAAGCTCAACGGCTACACGCTGACCGGCCTGCCGATGATCACGGCGCAAAAGGACAGTGCGTCACGCATGGACCTTTCGCTCTCGCCGATCGCGCCGATCTCGCTGATGGCGATCGTCGCCGCAACTAACGTCTCCACGCCGGTCCCCGGCACGCTCGCCACAACGGCGGAGATGCCGCAGCAGCTCAGCGTGTTCGCCGGCACCGCGCTCTCGCCCAACATGGGCATCTTCAGCCAGCTCACATACTCGGCGCAGTCGGGCACGATCGGTATCGACAACCTCGATCTCCGCTACGCGCGCCATTTCCAGCTGGGCGAAAAGGACGCGATCTTCGGCCTGACGCTCAACAACAACCCGTCCGTGCAGGACGTCTGGAACACCACACCGGCGTGGGGCTATCCCTTCGCCTCGGCAAGTGTGGCGCCGTCGCCCGCCGCGGCCACGATGATCGAGGGTGCGCTCGCGCAGTCGGTGCTCGGCGTCGGGGCGTACACGCTGTTCAACAACTCGTTATACGCCGAGGTCTCAGGGTACGTCGCCGCGCCACAGGGCCATGTGCTCCCGCTCGACTCCAGCGCGAGCAATACGCCGAAGTCCATCTCACCGTACTGGCGCGTGGCGTTCCAGCGCGACCTGAATCCGTCCACCTATCTCATGGTAGGCGCGTTCGGTCTCTCCACCGACATCTTCCCGGCAGGCGTGCAGGGGTCGACGAACCACTACAGCGACGTGGGCTTCGACGCACAGCTCGAGCGGAAGGTCGGCGACGGCTCGCTGATCGGCCGCGCGACGTACATCACCGAAAAGCAGCAGCTCGCCGCGTTCTATACCGGCGTCCCGGTCACCGCGGCCAACGCCGAGAACACGCTGAGCACGTACAAGGTCAACTTCAGCTGGGTCCCGAGCCTGACGCACTCGTTGTCGGTCGGCTATTTCGGCATCAACGGCACCTCCGACAACCTGCTGTACGGCAGCGCGCCGGTGACAGGGAGCGCGAACGGCAGCCCCAACAGTTCGGGTGAGATCTTCGAAGTCACGGCGAACCCGTGGCTCAACGTCCGGCTCGGAGCGCAGTACGTGGCCTACCAGAAGTTCAATGGAGGCACGACATCGTACGACCTCACCGCCGGAGGCCGCAGCGCCAAGAACAACAACACTCTGTACCTGTATCTCTGGCTCGCGTACTAGCATGCGGGCAGCCCGCATTCGACCGGTCAGGCGCCGCGCGCTCGGCGCGGCGCTCCTGACCGCAGTCGCGCTGGCCGCGCTGCCTATATCGGAATCCGCGCGCGCCGCGGGCTTGGTTCCAGAATCATCAAGGCATGCACTCGCGGCGCGCCAGCAGCCGGACTCGACGGCGATCTCGCCGGCGCTGATCGAGCAGGGGCGCGCGATCTTCCACGGCAAGGGGACGTGCTTCGCTTGCCACGGGATGCAGCTCGAAGGAACGCAGGTCGCGCCGACGCTCAAGAAGCACGCGTGGCGTGACGCGAAGAACGGCGAGCTCACAAACATCTTCTCCGTGGTCACCCACGGCGTCCCGGCCACTCTCATGGTGGCGTATCCCGGCGGCATCACCAAGGCCGAGGCCGTTGCCGTCGTCTCCTACGTCTGGTCGGTCGGACAGGGAAAGGTGAAACCATGATGCTCTCATTCGCGGTCACAGCGGTCACTGCGCTCGCGCTCTCGCAGCCGGTGTCGCGGCCTCAGCTGCTGCTCCGCTACACACCGACCTTCGCCAGGCAGACCAAGCTCAGCTGCGCGGTCTGTCACCTGGGTGGTTTTCCCCAGCTCTCGCGCTTCGGGCGGCTTTTCAAGCTCAACGGCTACACGCTCTCACACCTTGAATCGATTCCTGATCAGTCAGACACGCTGAGCCGCCCGTCGCTTGCGCTCGCCGCGATCCCCGGCCTCTCTACGATGGCGATCGTTTCCGCCACGAGCGTCGCGAAGACGCTCCCCGGCACACCGCAAACGCGAGCGGAGTTCCCGCAGCTGTTCTCGCTTCTCTTTGGCGGCGAGATCGCACCGCACCTTGGCGCGCTCGCGGAAATCTCGTATTCCGATCTCACGGCCAAACTGTCGATCGACAACACCGACATCCGCTTCGCCAGCCACACGCAGCTGCTGCAGAAGGACCTGCTCTACGGCGTCACGCTGCACAACAATCCCGCGGTGCAGGATGTCTGGAATACCCTGCCGGTGTGGAGCTATCCGTTCAACTCGTCGCCGCTCGCGCCGCGGCCGGCCGCAGGCACGCTGCTCGACGGCGGCCTCGCGCAATCGGTGCTCGGACTCGGCGCCTACGGCTGGTACGACAACATGCTCTACGCCGAGTTCACGGCGTACACCTCCGCGCCGCAGGGCTCGCGCGGGCTGATCGACTCCACCTCGCGCACGATGCGCGACGTCTCGCCCTATTGGCGGGTCGCCGTGCAAAACAAGAACGGGCCGTACTACCTGATGGCGGGGACGTACGGCATGGTCACGCAACTGCCGAGAGTCGGCAACTCGCAGTCGGCTTCGAACTGGGACACGTTCGTCGATATCGGCGCCGACGCGCAGCTCGAGCATTCGATCGGCACGAGCTACTTCGTCGCCCGCACGAGCTACACGCACGAGCACCAGGATCTCGCGGGATCGAACACGGGACCGGTGCGTACGGCGAGCAACGCGTCGAACACGCTAGACTCGTGGAAGCTGAACCTGACGTACGGTCCCGCGTCCGACTGGTCGTTCGGCGCCGGCTACTTCGCGACGAGCGGCTCGACCGACGCGCTTCGGTATCCGTCCGCGATCGTCACCGGGAGCCGCACGGGCGATCCCGGCTCGAACGGCGAAGTCGCCGAGGTGACCGTGAATCCATGGCTGAACGCGCGCGTCGGCCTGCAGTACGTGATGTACCAGCGCTTCAACGGCAGCGCGACGTCGTACGATGTGGGCGCCGGCGGTCGCAGCGCCAAGGACAACAACTCCCTGTTCCTCTACTTCTGGTTCGCCTACTGATCACGGAGGCCGCTCGATGAATTCGACGATGAACGACAGGCTGCGCGAGTGGGGGATGGTCCCGCTGCGCACGGTCGTCGCCCTGGTCTTCCTGATGCACGGCTGGCAGAAGGTGTTCGACTTCGGCATCCACGGCGTCGCGGACATGCTCACGAAGCTCGGCTTTCCGATGGCGACGTTCTTTGCGGTGCTGCTGATGGTGATCGAGTGCGCGGGCGGCCTCGCGATACTCCTTGGCTTCTTCGCGCGATTCACCGGCTTCGTGCTCGCGGTGGAGATGGTGATCGCGATCTACGTCGCGCGCCTCGGCGGCGGGTTCTTCACGCCGTACGGCTTTGAGTTCGAGCTGACGCTCCTTGGCGCGTGCCTCACGCTTGCGCTCGCCGGCGCGGGCGGCATTTCGGTCGACGCGGTGCTGGGCAAGAAGAAGGGGTGACGCTTCCGGCTTCCGGCCTCCGGCGTAGTTTCATGCATGCCCCAACGCACCAAGGAAGAACTCCGCGCGGAGATAAAACGTCTCGCGGCCGAGTACCATAGAGCGGCGTTTCAGCGCGGCGAGTTCCGGCCCGGCGAAGATCCGGTGCAGGTGAGCGGCATGGTGTTCGACGCCGACGAGATGGAGCATCTGATCGATGCCTCGCTCGATTTCTGGCTGACCACCGGACGGTTCGCCGACCAGTTCGAGCGCGAGTTCCCGCGTTTCATTGGCGTGCGCGAGTGCTCGCTGGTGAACTCAGGCTCGAGCGCCAACCTCTGCGCGCTCACCGCGCTCACGTCGCCGCAGCTCGGCGATCGCCAGCTCAAACCCGGCGACGAAGTGATCACCGTCGCCGCCGGATTTCCGACGACCGTGAATCCGATCGTGCAGAACGGACTGGTACCGGTTTTTCTCGACGTAAAGGTTCCCACCTACAATGTCGATGTCAGCCGTCTCGAAGAGGCCGTCGGCCCGCGCACTCGCGCCATTATGATCGCGCACACGCTGGGGAATCCGTTCGACCTCACTGCCGTCACCGCGCTTGCGAAGAAGCACAACCTCTGGCTCGTCGAAGATTGCTGTGATGCCGTCGGCGCGACATACAAGGGGCAGAAGGTCGGCACCTTCGGCGATCTCGCGACGGTGAGTTTTTATCCCGCGCACCAGATGACGATGGGCGAGGGCGGGGCGGTGCTCACGAACAGTCCGAAAATTCGCGACATCGTGGAAAGTTTCCGCGATTGGGGCCGCGACTGCTGGTGTGCGCCGGGGAAGGAGAATACGTGCGGTACGCGATTTGAGTCGCAGTTCGGTACGCTGCCGTACGGTTACGATCACAAGTACACGTACAGTCATATCGGCTACAACCTGAAGCTGACGGATCTCCAAGCGGCGGTCGGCGTCGCGCAGCTGAAGAAACTTCCGCGGTTCATTGCGAAGCGGCGG
>JANYIJ010000162.1 GCA_025362095.1 Gemmatimonadota bacterium
CCACGCTCTCGCCAATAACGACTCGCCATTCGCCGTAGTTAGCGCCCAGCCTGCTGCTGTGTAAGGCAGTGCAGCGTTCCCAGCCCCCACACGAGATCCACGCAGTGAATTCCGACAACCGCTCGCCCCGGAAAGAGTGAAGCCAGTGTGTCGAGCGCGACCTGATCGTTCGGATCATCGAACGTCGGCACGATCACGACTCCATTCGCGATGTAAAAGTTCGCGTAGCTCGCCGGCAGTCGCTGGCCTTCCATGATCACCGCACGGGGAAATGGCAGCGTCACCACACGGAGCTCAGCACCTCCCGCGTCTCTCGCCCCCTTCAACCGCGCGAGGTTGTCGAGCGACCGCCGGTGATTCTCATCCGCAGGATCTTCCTCGTGCGCGAGCACCACGACTCCCGGCGACACGAATCGCGCGACGTCGTCGATATGGCCGTGCGTGTCATCACCGACGCACCCTTCGCCGAGCCAGATCGTCTTCGTGATTCCGAGTGAATCGGCGAACACGCGCTCATAATCCGCGCGTGTGAATCCGGGGTTTCGCACCTGCGTGTCTGAGAGCAGCCACTCTTCGGTCACGAGCATCGTGCCGAGCCCGTCGGTTTCAATTCCGCCGCCTTCGAGAATCACGCGCCCCTTACCGTCCGCGCGCTGCGGCTCCCGTGATGCGAGACCGGTGATGTCCGCGATTGCCGCGCCGACCTTCTCGTCGCGCGTGAAGTTGTCGTACTTCGCCCATGCGTTGAATCCCCAGCGCACGAGTTCCACCGCGCCCGCGGCGCCGAGCACGGCGGTCGGCGCGGAGTCGCGGAGCCACGCGCGATCCGTCGGAACGAGATGGAGCCCCCAACGGCCGGCATCCACGCCCTGCGCCGCGAGTATTCGCATCGCGCCCGCGCGCACCGACGCATCGTGGCACAGAATCTCCACGCGCTCGTGCGAGTGCAGCGCGCGCACGATCTCCGCGAACACCAGCGGAATCGGTTCGAAGTTTCCCGGCCAGTCGGGTTCGTGATGCGGCCAGGCAATCCACGTCGCGTCGTGCGGCTCCCACTCCGCGGGCCAGCGCGGTCCCAGGTGTTCTCTGGCTGTCATCCCATCCAGCGGTTGAGAATCGGGCCGTACGCATCGATGCGGCGGTCTCGCAGGAACGGCCAGTTGCGGCGCATCGTCTCGATCAGCGAGAGATCGCATTTGGCCACCACGATCGCCGGATCTGTTCCTGCTTCTGCGATCATCCGCCCAAACGGATCGCACACGAACGAGTGGCCGAAGAATTCGAGTCCCTGCGTGCCGGGCTCAGGCTCGAAGCCTGCGCGATTCGGCGCTGCGACAAAAACGCCGTTCGCAATCGCATGCGCGCGCTGCGCCGTTCGCCACGCGTCGAGCTGTGCCTCGCCCCACTCGGCTTTCTCCGCAGGATGCCAGCCGATTGCCGTTGGATAAAACAGGATTTCCGCGCCCAGAAGCGAGGTGATGCGCGCGGCCTCGGGATACCACTGATCCCAGCAGATCAGCACGCCGATGATTCCGTGTCGCGTCTTCCACACTTTGAAACCGCTCGCGGACTGCGGGCCGTCGGTCTCCGCGTCGCCGGGAGTGAAGTAGTACTTCTCCTCGAACATCGGGTCGTGTGGAATGTGCATCTTGCGATAGACGCCGAGGAGCGCGCCGTCTGCGTCGATGACTGCGGCCGAGTTGCGGTAGATGCCCGCGGCCTGCCGCTCGTACATCGGGACGATCAGCACGATTTGCAATTCCGCGGCGAGCGCGCGCAGCACCTCGGTGGTCGGACCCGGGATCGGCTCGGCGAAATTGAAATACTCCTGCTTGAGCGATTTGCAGAAGTACGGCGCGTTGAACAGTTCCTGAAGGCAGATGATCTGCGCGCCGCGGCCGGCGGCGTCGCGAATGCGCGCGATCGACGCGGCCAGCGATTGGGTTTGATCGCCGCTGACCGCGTCCTGAATGAGGCCGATGGTGACGTGGGTGCGTTGAGTCATCGAGGGGGAAATCTACACGAAACGGATATCACGGATTCGATTGGATAACTGCTACAACAGCGTTACCACGGATTCCACGGATCAACAACCGGACAATACAAATGAAAAACTTTGGGGGAACTGCGACTGCGCTCGCAGCAGCAGTTCCCCCAGTTATTGTTGGCGCTCGATCAGGCTGTTCAATCCTGCGGCAGATTTCCGTGCAATCCGTGGTAACGCCGTTGCTATTTCTTCCTTCTACGGTTTCTGCGCCGGATTTTTCATTGCTGCAGCGACCGCCGCGGCGAGCTCCGTGTACGAATCTCCGACCATTTCTTTGAACGGATCCATGACGTGACTGATTTTTCCCGTCGGATCGACGACGAATAGCACCCGCTTCGCGTAGTTGAGGGCGGGATATTTCACGTCGTAGAGCTTGACCACCTTTCCATCAGGGTCGCTGGCGAAGAACACCGGGAAGTGCGCATCGCGCGCCCAGTTTGCCTGCACCGAATCTTCGTCGGTGCTGATGCCGATGACGGCGACCCCTTTGCCGTTGTTGAAAAGCGTGACGTACTGATCACGGTACGTCTCCATTTGAACGGTTCAGCCTTTTGTCCGTGATTTTGGAAAGAAGGCGAGTACCACGGTCTGCCCGCGGAAATCCGCGAGGTGGATCGGCTTCGGGAGCAGGCCGTCTTTCGTTGAGCCTTTGAGCGTGAAGTCGGGAGCCATGTCGCCGACTTTCGGGCTCTGCGCGAACAGACGCCCCGCCGCCACCGCGACGAGCGCGGTGACCGTGAGCGCTGCGACGAGCGCGCGCGGGATCACTTGGTGCCCGCGGCTTTCTTGATCTGAACTCCGAGCTCGGAGTAAGACTCGTCGACCATCGGCTTGAACGGCTTCGAGGTGTACGCGATCCTGCCGTCGGGTCCCACGACGTAGAGCAGTCGGCTCTCCGTCGTCTTTCCCTCGGACCAGGAGCCGTACAGCTTGCCGGCTTCGCCCTTCATGTCGCTCGCGAACATCATGGGCAGGCTCGCTTCTTTGGCCCACGCGGCGGTGGTCGTGTCGGCGTCCATGCTGATGCCGATGACCTTCACGCCCTTTCCGCCGTTGAACAGCGTGCTCCACTGATCACGATAGTGGGTCATCTGCGCGGTGCAGCCCGACGTGCGCGCCTTGGGAAAGAACGCGATAACCACCGTCTGGCCCTTGAACTGCGAGAGCGAAATGGGGCCCCTCATAACTCCGTCGATGGTTGCGCCCGGGAGCGAAAAATCCGGCGCTATCTCGCCAACCTTCGGCCCAACCTCCGGCTGTGCGGCCGGAGCCTGCGCATGCGCGATCGTGACGCACGTCACGAGCGCCGCGGCGAGAACTGTCGCGTTTCGATGCAGCATGGAACTACCTCACTTTATTGGTTAACGATTCCCCAAAGTTTGCGCCTCACCGTCGCGTGCGCAACTTTACAAACCTAATCGCAACCAGACGGAGCACCAGCAATGTCGGCAGACATCGATCAAATACTCGACAAGCTCGCGAAAGACGTCGAACTCGCTGTGCACTCGCTCTATCGCGGCGAGATGCGACAGAACACGGCCAAGGCGCGCACCGGCCACCTCGTTCAGGAGGCGCGCGCGAAAGTCGCGAGCGCGCTCGGCGCTGCGTCACAGGCGGTCGGAGGTGAACCGGTCCGTCGTCCGACGCCAGTCGCAATGTCGCCGCGGCCCAGCGTCTCGGCGCCATCCGTAGCCGGCGCCGCGTTCGGATGGTCGAAAGAAGAATCCGACGCGGTCTTCAAATGCATCAACGCGTGGCTGCCGATGGGCGGCCCGCAGTCGACCGCGCCCGACACGCTGTGCATCGCGCCGGGAAAGATGCTCATTCCCACATGGGGCGAGCGCGAACGCGCGCGCGAGGCAGTCAAGAAGCTGACCCAGTGACCATTCCGGCTTCAAGCTTCTGCCTCCACATTGACTGATGCCAGAAACCCCGCGCGAGCATAACGACGCAGTTACCACGCCGGTTGGCATCACGACCATCTGCCCGCAGTGCGGGGTGATGCTCGACGCGCTGACCACGTCGTGCGGCGCGTGCGGAGCGGTCATCACGGGCGCGGGGAGCGACACGGGTCGCGGCGACAAAGTCCGCACCAAACTTCAGGACGCGATCGGCGACGCGTTCGTGCTCGGCGATCTGCTTGGCCGCGGCGGCATGGGCATCGTGTATCGCGCGCGAGAGGTCTCGCTCGATCGCGACGTCGCGCTGAAAGTGCTCGCGTTCGATCCGATCCTGAATCCAGACGCGTACGCGCGCTTCGAGCGCGAGGCGAAGCTCGCCGCCCGCCTCGATCATCCGCACATCGTGCCGATCTTCTCCGTGGGACAGCGCGAGGGCGTCGCGTTCTACACGATGCGACTCGTGAAGGGCGGAAGCGTCGAGCAGATCATCACTCCCGGCGTGGGAATGGAGCTTGGGCGCGCACACTCGATCCTGCGCGACGTCGCTGCGGCGCTCGACTACGCGCATGCCAACGGTGTCGTCCACCGCGACATCAAACCGGCGAACATTCTCATCGGCGACAGCGGCCACGCGATGGTCGCGGACTTCGGCATCGCGCGCGCGTTCGGCGGCGACTCCGCGAACACCGCCACAGCGACCGGCGTCGTCGGTTCGCCCGCCTACATGAGCCCCGAGCAGTGGCGCGGCGAGAAAGTCGACGGCCGCGCGGACCAATATGCGCTTGGCGTTCTGGCGTTCGAACTGCTCACCGGCAAGCGGCCGTTCGCCGATTCGTCGATGCAGGAGCTGCTCCGTATGCATCTCGCGGAGGATCCGCCGGACATCATCTCGTTCCGCGACGATCTGCCCTCGCACACGACGGACGCCGTGTGGCACGCGATGGCGAAAGATCCCGCTGATCGATTCGTGTCAGCTTCCGCGTTCGTCGAGGCGCTCGCTGGTGAATCCCAGTCGCGCTCGTCGCGGCCGCGCATCGCGCCGCCGAATCCGGACGACGCCGTCTCCGGCCAGACCACGGTGAAGCACGTCACGCCGCAGCCGAAATCGAAGACACCGCCGCCGAAAACGCCCACGCCGCGTCCGTCGCGTGTGCCGACCGCGGAGATTGCTGAGCCGGCTGCCGCTGCGTCAGCGGGAAAACCGTGGCTCGTGATCGTGCTTCTGCTCGCGATCGGCGGAATCGCGGGCGCCTTCATCGTCGGACGGTCGAACAAGAGCGCGCAGGTCGCAGCCGCGCCATCCGCCGTGCCTGCCGCATCTCCGCTCGCGGATTCGATCGCCGCGCTCAAGAAGGCCGACGCCGACGAGAACGCGAGACTGAAACAGGAAGTGGACGATGCGCGCGCCGCCGCGCTCGCCGCCGAACATCAGGTGGAGCTGATGTCCAGGGCGCAGGCGAGGAATTCCTCGCCGGGCGCTTCGAAGGCCGACAACAAAGCCGCGCCTGCACCCGCACCGGTCGAACCGCCGCACGCGCACATCATAGTGCTCGCCAGAGGCGGCAACCCGCGGGTGTTCGTGGACGGCCAGCCGACGACGAATCCGGCGCCGACCGTGGTGGAAGTGCCGCCGGGCAAGCACGTAATCTCGGTGCGCGGCGCGAACGGCAACGTATTCACGCCGGCCGAAATCAGTCTCACGCTCGCGCCGGAGGACACGCAGCAGGTGGTGTTCATCTCACAGCGCGCCGCGCAGATGCAGCAGCTACGTCAGCAGGCGGCCGGCGCTGGCGGTGACGCGGCGAACCCGGCTGGAACTCCCGCGGCGGGAACGGGAAACGCCGGCACGGGAAATCCCGCGACGGCGCCCATTGATCCCTCCACGCTCACTCCGGCGCAGAAACTGCGCTATCAAAAATTCCAGCGGGCGATGGACTCGGCCCGCGCGGTGAAGAAACCGCCGGTGTGACCACCGGAACTCGCGCTACCTGGCGAGGTTCCTCAGCACGTACGGCAGGATCCCGCCGTTCTTGAAATAGTTCAGCTCCTCTGGCGTGTCGATCCTGCTCCGCGCCTTGAACGTTTTCACCGTGCCGTCTGCGGCAGTGGCGTTCACCGTAAGCTCCGCGCGCGGCGCCATCGCGTCAGTGAGTTCCTCGATGGTGATCGTCTCGAATCCCGTGAGACCGAGCGATTTGCGCGTCGCGTCGCCGCTGAACTCGAGCGGCAGCACGCCCATGCCGACGAGGTTCGAGCGGTGAATCCGCTCAAAGCTTTCCGCGATCACCGCGCGCACGCCGAGCAGCATCGTGCCTTTCGCGGCCCAGTCGCGCGATGAACCGGTGCCGTACTCCTTGCCGGCGATCACCACGAGCGCCGTGCCGTTCTTCCGGAACGACTCGCTCGCGTCGAAAAACGACACCGGTTCGGCGTTCGGCGCCGTGCGCGTCCACCACCCTTCCATGCCGGGCGTGAGCTCATTCTTCAAACGAATGTTCGCGAACGTGCCGCGCATCATCACCTCGTGGTTGCCGCGGCGCGCGCCGTAGGAATTGAAGTCCTGCTTCGTCACGCCCTGCGCGATCAGCCACTGCCCCGCGGGGCTCTTCTCGGCGATCGATCCGGCCGGTGAGATGTGGTCCGTGGTGATCGAGTCGCCGAACATGCCGAGCACGCGCGCGTTCTTCACCGGCTGCACGCCGGGCGGCGTCATCGTCATCCCTTCGAAGTACGGCGGGTGCTTCACGTAGGTGGACGTCTCGCTCCACGCAAACCGATCGCCCTCTGCGACACTGATCGCGCGCCACTGTTCGCCGCCGTCGAATACGTTCGCGTACTGCTTCTCGAACTGCTCGCGCAGCACGCTCGTGAGCACCACGTCGGCGACTTCCTTCGAGCTCGGCCAGATGTCGCGCAGAAAAACAGGGCCGTCGGTGCCGACGCCGAGCGGTTCTGTTTCGAGATCGATGTCCATGCGACCGGCGAGCGCGTACGCGACGACGAGCGGCGGTGACATGAGATAGTTGAACCGCGTCTGCGGGTTCACGCGGCCTTCGAAGTTTCTGTTTCCGGAGAGCACTGCGGCGACGACGAGCTTGCCGCGATCGATCGCGTCGGAGATCGTCTGCGGGAGCGGACCCGAGTTGCCGATACAGGTGGTGCAGCCGTAGCCGACGAGGTCGAATCCGAGCGCATCGAGCGCTGACTGCACTCCCGCCTTCGCGTAATAGTCGGTCACGACTTTCGAGCCCGGCGCGAGCGAGGTCTTCACCCAGGGTCGCGTGCGGAGTCCTTTCGCGACGGCCTTCTTCGCGAGGAGACCGGCGGCAAGCATTACGCTCGGGTTGCTCGTGTTCGTGCAGCTGGTGATGGCCGCGATGACCACCGCGCCGTGCCGGAGCGCGAACTTCTCGCCGTTGTGTTCGCACGGAATGCCGGGCTCCTCGGTGTGCACAGGCGCCTCGGACTCCATCACTGCGACGGCTTTTTCGGTCGGCGCAGGACTGGGGCTGCCGCTCATCTGCGCCGCGAACGCCTCCGCGTACATCTTCTTCGACGCCGTCAGCGGAATTCGATCCTGCGGGCGCTTGGGTCCGGCGAGACTTGGCACGACCGTCGAAAGATCGAGCTCGAGCGTGTCGGAGAACACCGGCTCGGGCGTCGAGTCGGTGCGGAAGAGTCCCTGCGCTTTCGTGTATTCCTCGACGAGCTTCACCTGATGAACGCTCCGGCCGGAGAGGCGCAGGTATTTCAGCGTCTCTTCATCGCAGGGAAAGAAGCCCATCGTCGCGCCATATTCGGGGCTCATGTTGGCGATCGTCGCACGATCGGCGAGCGCAAGCGATGAGAGGCCGCTGCCGTAGTACTCGACGAATTTCCCGACGACTTTCTTTTTGCGCAGCATCTCGGTACAGGTGAGCACGAGATCCGTGGCAGTCGCGCCGGCCGGAAGCTTTCCGTGCAGCTTGAATCCCACGACTTCTGGAATCAGCATCGACACGGGCTGCCCGAGCATCGCCGCTTCTGCTTCGATGCCACCCACGCCCCAGCCGAGCACGCCGAGGCCGTTGATCATCGTCGTATGGGAGTCTGTTCCGACAAGCGAATCGCAGTACGCTGTCTTCTGTCGGCCGTCGCCTGTCGTCTCGTCGCCGACAAACACAACTTGCCCGAGATACTCCAAGTTGACCTGATGGCAGATGCCGGTACCTGGCGGCACCACGCGGAAATTCTCAAACGCCTTTTGCCCCCAGCGCAGGAACTGGTATCGCTCGAGGTTGCGCTCGTATTCGAGGTCTGTGTTGATGAGCAGGGCCGCATCTGAGCCGTATTCATCCACCTGCACGGAGTGATCGATCACGAGATCGACGGGCTGCAGAGGGTTGATCTTCGAGGGTTTGCCGCCGAGCTTCGCGAGCGCGTCGCGCATAGCGGCGAGGTCCACCACGCAAGGGACGCCGGTGAAATCCTGCAGCAGCACCCGCGCGGTGCGGAATGCGATTTCCTTGTCCACGCGTTCGCGCACGTTCCATGTCGCCATCGCGAGCACGTCGGCGGCCTTCACGAAAGCGCCGTCTTCGTTTCGCAGGAGATTCTCGAGGAGGATCTTCAGCGAGAAAGGAAGCGTTGCGACCGTGTTTCCCGGCACCGCGTTGAGCGCGTCGAGGCGGTAGACGACGTAATTCTCGCCGTCCACGGAAATCGTGTTGCGGGACTTGAAGCTGTTTCGCGTGGTCATGTCCAGAAATCTAAACGATTTTAGGGTTTCGGTATTCGATCTTCGATCGAGTTACTCCGGCTCCACCTGTCTCTCCATCGTCAGCGTCCGCACATTGCCCTCAATCACCTCCACCCGAATCGCGTCGGTCGGGCACTGATGAATGAAGTCGCCGTCCGCGCGCGACCATTCCAGCGGCGATTCCAGCACGATCGCCTTGTTCTCGGCGTCCATCGCCATGAGCTGCGGCGCGAGCGTCGCACACAGCGTGCAGCCGATGCACTTCTCTCGAATCACCGAGAGTTCGATCGTCCGCCGCGGGTACACGCCGCCGCGGGATGCCAGCGCGTCGCCGGCTCGGTCGAGCGAATCGTGCGCGGCCGCATAGCCCGCGTCGATCATTTTTCGCGTCGACGCAAAGCTGAACCAGTTGTAGTGCCACACGGCGGGCCGCACGAGCAGCAGCGGCGGGCCGGCCCACGTCTCAAGCTGTGAGACCTGGAGCGACTTCATCATGGTTTGCGCCGCGCGCATGTAGATCGCCGCGAATCCCTTATCCTTGATTCGGCGCGCCGTCGCGAGGCTGGAACTGCCGACATCGACGCCGATCACAGCGTCCATCCCCTGCACGGCGATTCCGTTCGGCAGGTTGTCCATTACGCCACCGTCGACGCACGTGCGGCCACCGATCACGCGCGGCGGAAAGAATCCCGGCAGCGCGCACGACGCGTACACCGCGTCGCAGACCGAAACGTCTTGAAGTCCGGGAAGGCCCCAGATCAGCTGCGCGCCTCGTTCAAGATCGACGGTATTTATGAGAAGCGGAATCTTGAGGTCGCGAAACGTCACCTGCGGGACGATTTCGCGAACGAGCGAATCGAGCGGACCCGGGAGATACAGCGAGGGCGAAAGCATCCGCTTCGTGACCATGTGGAGCCGGTCGATGCGGAACAGATCCTTTTTGGTGAGCGCGAGGGCGCGGCGCTCCATCTCGTCCACCGGCATTCCGGTCGCATATGCCGCCGCTATCAGCGAGCCGATGCTCGTGCCAGCCACGAGAGAAGGCTTGATGCCGCGCTCTTCGAACGCGCGCAACAGGCCGATGTGTGCGAAGCCCTTCAGCCCACCGCCGCCGAGCACGAGTGCGACTCGCGCGGGCAGATAGGTCTTGTTGTGTATGGGCGGGGCGGGGGCGGGAGACATCAGGCTCTCATTCTAGCCCATCCACCCGACTGCGAACAGCGGGCAATCAGTCGTTGGTCATTCGTTCCCGGTCGTGAGCAGCGCCCGGCGCCAAGAACCCATGACCAACGACCGATTACCTGCTGTCTTTACTGCAGATAGCGATACAACCCAACGAGTCCAATCACGCCACCACCGATCATGATGATCGTTCCTGGGGTTCCACCCACTACTGCGCCGACAATCAGGCCGGCCCCGCCCACGATCATCATCGCGACATTGCTTCCGACCTTCTCTTTCGGCGGCGGCGCGTACGGCTTTGGCGCGCTCGGCGAAAGCGAGCGGACGCCAACCGCAGCGTTGTCGGCATACGGCGCGAGCGAGACCGGCTGTTCCACTGCGGGCGCGGCAACGGGCGCGCTGACCGCGGGAACCTGCTGATCCGTCGTCGTCGGCGTCTCCGTCGCGGCCTGCGCGGAGAGCGTTCCCGAGGCGGCGAACAGCACTGCGAGTGCGGTGGTGAATCGGCGTGCAGTCGGCATGCGCATCTCTCCTGGTGGGCGTATTCGAACTCTGCGTTCTATACAACCAACGTACCGGCGCGATACCTTCTGGTCTCTCGCCAAAACGGACTAGTCCGAATGACGGATTCCCCACCGATCGCTGCGCATTCGAGCGCCGGCGACGTCGAGCGCGCACTTGAACGATCGCTCGGCGTGCGCTCGCTCGCCGCGAGCATTCTCAACATCACCGTCGGCGGAGGAATTTTTCTCTACCCTGCGATCGTGGCCGGCGGACTCGGCGCTGCGGCTTGGCTCGCCTACGTCGTGTGCGCCGTCGCGTTCGGATTGATCGTGCTCTGTTTTGCCGAGGCCGGCAGTCGCGTGAAGCTCACCGGCGGACCCTATGCGTACGTCGGCACGGTATTCGGCCCCTTCGTGGGATACATCAGCGGCGTTCTCCTCTGGCTGCTCGGAGTGCAGGCGCACGCCGCGATCGCCAATGGATTCGTGAAAGGGATCAACGTTTTTTTCCCCGGCGCCGGAATCGGCGCTGCGCGCACGGTGATGATCCTCGCCGTGTTTGGATTCTTCGCCGCGGTCAACGTGCGCGGCGTGCGGCAGGGCGCACGACTGATCGAGATTGCGACGGTCGCGAAACTCCTCCCGCTCGCGGTGTTCGTGCTCTGCGGCGCATTCTTCATATCCCCTGCGAATCTCGCGTGGCCTGGGATGCCCGCGGTCTCGAGCCTCGGCCGGATGTCGATCCTCCTCGTGTTCGCGTTCTCCGGCGTGGAAAGCGCGCTCGCGCCGAGCGGCGAGGTGAAGGATCCGTCGCGCACCGTGCCGCGGGCGGTGGGGATTGCGATGATCGGAATCACCGTGCTGTACGTGAGTGTGCAGCTGGTCGCGCAGGGAATCCTCGGCGCGACGCTCCCGAGTCACAACGACGCGCCGCTCGCCGCCGCGGCGTCACGCGTGTTCGGACCCGCGGGCGGCCTGTTGCTGCTCGTCGGGGCGTCGATCTCGATGTTCGGTTATCTCTCGGGCATGATGCTCGCCATGCCACGGACGCTGTTCGCGTTTGCCCGCGACGGCTATCTCCCGCGCGCCCTCGCGAAGGTGAACCCCGTGACGCACGTGCCCGCGGCCGCAATTGTCGCGCATGCGGTGGCGGTCAGCGCTCTCGCGATCTCCGGAACGTTCGAGTCGCTCGCTATCCTCTCGAATATCTCGGCGCTGCTCCTCTACCTGCTATGCAGCGCCGCCGCGTTCGAGCTGCGCCGGAGAAACGTGCGTGAGGCCGGCGAGCCGTTCCGAATTCCCGGTGGCGCAGCCGTGCCCGTGCTCTCGATTCTCGTAATTCTCTTCCTGCTCTCAAACGCTAATGCGGCGGAGATGCGCTCGATCAGCATCGTGATTCTGCTCGCCGTCCTGCTCTACTTCTTTCGCAACAAGTCAACGGCGAGGGCCGCCGCATGAGCAACGACCCGCTTCTCGCGTTCCGCGCCGAGTTCCCGATTCTCGAGCGCTCCACCTACCTCGTCTCGAATTCGCTTGGCGCGATGCCGCGCTCGGTTCCGGCAAAGCTCGCGGAGTACGCAGAGCAATGGGCAACGCACGGCGTTCGCGCGTGGGCGAAGGGATGGTGGGAACTCCCGCTCGCCCTCGGCGACGAAATCGCTCCGCTCCTCGGCGCTGCGCCGGGAACCGTCGCCATGGCGCCGACGGTCACGTTCGCGCAGGCCGTGATTCTCTCTGCGCTCAAGCTCACGCCGCAGCGCAACACCATCGTCATGAGCGCGCTCGATTTTCCGAGCGTGCGCTACGTGTACGACGAACTCGCGCCGAGGCTCGGCGCCCGCGTGGTCGTCGTGCCAAGCGACGACGGCGTTTCGATCGACGCGGACCGGCTCTGCGCGGCGATCGATGAGCGCACGGCGCTGGTCGCTATTTCACACGTGCTGTTCAAATCGGCGTACATCGTGGACGTCGCCAATATCACCGCGCACGCGCATCGCGTGGGCGCGCTCGTCTCGCTCGACGCGTATCACTCCGTTGGCGTCGTTCCGGTTGATGTTCGGGCGATCGGCGCGGATTTTCTTACGGGCGGGGTTCTGAAGTGGCTGTGCGGCGGGCCGGGCGGCTGTTTTCTGTATGCCTCACCGGCGATGTCGGCGGCGATGGAGCCGACGCTCACGGGATGGCAGGCGCACGCGCATCCGTTCGCGTTCGAAGGCGAGATGGAGTACGCCTCGGGCGCCGCGCGATGGCTCGGCGGCACGCCGGTGATTCCCGCGCTGTTCGCGAACGGCGAAGGTCCGCGCATCGTGAAGCGCGCGGGGATCGAAGCGATCCGCGCGAAGTCTGTCAAACAAACGGCGCGGCTCGTGGAACTTGCCGACGCGCGCGGATACGCGGTGAACGCTCCGCGCGACCCGGCCCGCCGCGGCGGCACGGTGGCGTTCGATGTGCCGCACGGCGCCGAAGTCGCGCAGGCGCTGCTCGCGCGCGACGTGATCATCGACTACCGCCGCGGCGCGGGGATCCGTGTCGCGCCCCACTTTTATACGACCGATGACGAGGTCGAGCGCGTGGTCGCCGAGACGGCTTCGATTCTCGAGTCCGGAGCCTGGAAACAGTTCGAGGGCTCGCGCCCAACGGTTACGTAGGAGCCCTCGTGCCCGCCGACTCGCGCGTCGCCGGTCACCTGTCGCCGTCGTCAGTAGTTGCACCTGCATACGCCGCGAGCTACTTTCGCCTTCGACCCCTACAACCATCCGATGCCATCTTCGCCGCAGAAACTCCGCAAGCAGTACGTCAACACCGAATATCCGAACGTGGTGCTTCGCTTTGAAGACGGCCACGAGATCGTCGTGAAGCGCGGCGTCGGAAAGACATTCGACATCTTCGCCGGTGAAACGGTGCGCGTGCTGGCCGTGTTCGATCCCGATGCGCGCGAGCGCGAACTGGTGATGACCAAGAAGGCGGAAGAGTTCGATAACGCCTGAGAAGTTGGCGAAAAGTTGTTGACGGTCCGCCTCCACCCGGACGTTGCCGCGGCCCTGAGTGACGGGCGCGCGGTGGTGGCGCTAGAAAGTTCGGTCCTCGCCCAGGGACTGCCCGAACCAGCAAATCGCGAAGCCGACCGGCGCATGTGCGCTGCGATTCGCGCGCGCGGCGCAGTGCCGGCAGTCGCGGCGGTGGTCCGCGGCGTTCCCGTGGCCGGACTCGACGCTACAGATCTCGAGCGTTTCCTCTCGCGCTCCGGAATTCCGAAAGTCTCGGCGCGCGATCTCCCATGGGCGATGGCGACCGGTTCCGACGGTGCGACCACAGTCGCTGCCGCGATCTGCCTCTGCGCGAACGCCGCGTTGCCCGTGTTCGCCACCGGCGGCATCGGTGGCGTGCACCGTCAGACGCCCGGCTCCGCGCTCGACGAATCGGCCGACCTGCTCGAGCTCGCGCGCTCGAGCGTCGTCACCGTCTGCGCCGGCGCGAAGTCGATTCTCGATCTGCGCGCGACGGTCGAGCGACTCGAGACACTTGGCGTCACGGTTATCGGCTATCGCACCGACGAATTCCCGGGGTTCTTCACCGCGCACACCGGGCTGCCGGTGAACGCCGTCGCCGACTCAGCCGGCGCAATTGCGTCGGCATTCCGCGCCTCGCGGGAACTCGGGCGGCCCGGCGCGCTGCTCGTGGTGCAGCCACCGCCGTCTGCCGCCGCCCTCGACGGCCGCGTGGTGGAGGACGCGGTCGCTGCCGCGCTCGCGTTGGCGGCGGAGGGCCGAATCGCCGGACCCATGCTCACGCCGTTCCTACTGGCCGAGGTCGAGCGCGCCACTGGCGGCCGGTCGCTCGCCGCCAATATCGCCCTGCTGGAAGCAAACGCTTCGCTCGCCGCGGAAATTGCCGTGGCGTTGGCGGATTCCGGCTGATATCGTTCCGAGAACGTCCCCGCGCTGGAGGTCACCCGAGCGATGCCCTCTCCGTTTCTGAGTTCCGAGGAATACGACGAACGGGCCCACCAGCTCTACAACGAGGGCAATTACGACGACGCCCTCGCCACGCTGCGTGAGGGGCTCGGCCTCTATCCCAACGCGACGGAGTTACATGTCGGTGTAGGGTACGCGAGAGTCGCCCGGGATGAGTTCGCATGGGCGCGCCGCAGCTTCGAAGAAGCGCTCGTGCTCGATCCCGATCACGAAGACGCGCTCGCCGGACTCGGCGAGACGCTCCTGAAATTCGGCCAGACCTCCGGCGCGCTGAAATCCTTCCACCGGATTCTCGAGCTCGGATATCAGGACGACATCGAGCTCATGCTCCAGGTCGGCCGCGCGCTCTTTCGCGACGGCCTCATGGAAGAGGCGAAGGAATACTTCGACACGGCCGTTCAGCAGGTGCCGGACAACGCCGAGGCCGTCGCAATGGTCGGATACACGGAGCACCGTCTCGGTCGCGACGATCCCGCGATCGCGACGCTGCGCCGCGCGCTCCAGCTCGATCCCGAATACGTCGAAGCGCGCATCTATCTCGGCAACGTGCTGTACGATCGCGGAGAGTACGAAGCCGCGCTCTATCATCTCGACCGCACCACTCCCGACGATCACTGGGACGAACTCGGCATCTGGCGTCTCATCGAGCTCAAGAAAAGCACGTACCGTCTGGCCGACGACGATCCGGCGCTGCGCCCATGGGACGAACGTCTCAACGAGCTCGCCGGCGAGCCCGACACGATCGACGAGATGCTCGGCGAAATCGAGCAGGCGGTGAATGGCGACGCCGAGCAGGAGGCCAAGGGCCAGCTCGAGCTGTTCGGCGCGCTGCTCGCCGATCTCAGCGAGCAGAAGCAAACGGAAGCAAGCCATCAGGTGATCGGCCGCGACGGGCGCAGCTACGACGGCACGTGGGACGAGATCATCGCGCAAATGCGTGACGCCAGCGCGCAGCCCGCGAAGTCCGTACAGGACTTCATGCAGAGTGAGGCCCGCAGGGGCCTCTCGCTCACGGGAATACTGATCTCGACCGCCGACGCCGAAAGTTTCGTGCGCGGAAGTGCAGACGCCGGACTGCTGCGCATTCTGAACTGATTCGTTCCACCGACAACTGATTTTTCCTTCGACCCGAGGACCGGGCCCTGATCGCATTGCGTGGAGTGTCCAAGACGTACCGTTCGCTGCTGGGGCGACAAGTGCGCGCCGTGGAGGATGTCACGCTCGACGTCGCGCCCGGCGAAGTGCTCGGCATCGCCGGCCCAAACGGCGCGGGGAAGAGCACGATCATCTCCTTGCTGCTCGGGTTCCTGAAGCCGACCAGCGGCACGCTCACGATCGACGGGATGGAGCCGCGCGCATACGTCGAGAAGTTCGGGGTCTCGTACGTGCCGGAACTGATGGCGCTGCCCACTCACTGGACCGCGGAGGGCGCGCTGCGAAGGCTGGGAGTGCTCGCCGGCGTGCCCGGCAACCGGCTCGGCGCCGAGGTGGATCGCGTGATCGAGGCGCTCGCGATCGGCGAACATCGCAAGACGCGGCTGAAGACGCTCTCGAAGGGAAACTTCCAGCGCGTGGGTCTCG
>JANYIJ010000091.1 GCA_025362095.1 Gemmatimonadota bacterium
CTGCTCAAGGGCATGGCGCGCAACGCGGACGACCGGTATCCGTCGACGCCGGAATTCGCGGAAGCGCTGCGCGGATCGGTCGGCGGGACTTCCTTGCCGCAGCAGGGCGGTGGGGTGCTGGGCAAACTCTTCGGGCGGTAAAAAACCAACGGCGAGTTAATTCGTTTTTTGTTGGTTGGTTAACTGAGGTAACTAATTGGCAGTGAAGCGCTTCGTTTTTTTTCTTGCGGCGTTCGCTGCTGCCGCGCCGCTTTCGGCGCAGGACGTGCGGCCCACCGCGCCCTCCGCCGCCGATATCGCGATCTCGCAGGGGCGGCTCGCCGATGCAGAGGCACTGCTGTTTGCCGCGTCGTCGCGTGCCACACATGAACCCTCGGCGCGCGGCGCGCTCGGTGTGTTTCTCGCTTCGCGCGGCCGGTTCAGGATCGGCGCGGTGCTGCTCGAGGAAGCGCGGCAGTTTGGCGGCGACGCCGCGGTGATCGACGCGCGGCTCGCGCGCATTTATCCGTGGATCGGCGACTGGACGGCAGTCGCCGCGCTCAAGCACTACGCGTCGTCTGGTCCGGAGAACGAACGCGCGCACTGGCTTGCAAGTCATGCGCCGGCACACAGCGGCGCAGATTCCGCGAAGATTCCGCTCGATCCGAACGAACTCGCAGGGCTTGGAAAGATTGTGCTCGTGATCGGCGGCGCACCGGTTCAGGTGGACATCGATCCTCGGGTTGAAGGACTCGTGCTGCCGTCGTGGCCGGTGATCGCTTCCGAGGCGCAGCAGTTCGGCATGCGCGACAGCGCGTCGGTAGCGGTGATGTTCAGCGTGACAATCGGAACGATGAAACTTGCAAATGTGGCCGCGAGACTCTCGCCTAACGCGCGCGCCGCGATCGGGCTCGATGTGCTCGCCGCGCTCACTCCCACGTTCGACGCGGGCGCGCGAACGCTGACACTGCGACAGCAGTCCGTGACCGTGTCGGGTGAATCCCTGCCAATTCTCCTCTCATTTCCCGGCGTCCGCATCATTGCACGTGAGGGGCAGGCTCCCGCCGCCCTCGAGAGCGCCGCCGGACGCGCAGCGCTGCGCGGAGCGCGCTGGACGCTCGACGTGAAACACGGCGCGATCATCACGACGCGATAGTTGCCGTAGGTTTCGCCCCGCGCTTCGCGCTAAATTGCGGTGGACAGCTGGATGGAATCTCGCGTGACCCGGAGTCGTCGTCCCATGCGAATGCTTGTTCTCGGTGCCGGCCTTCAAGGCTCGGCATGCGCGTATGATCTGCTTCAGAATTCGGCGATCGACGAAGTGCATCTCGCCGACAAGGGTTCCACTGCATTGCCGCCGTTTCTCGAGCGGTACGCCGGCAATCCGCGCCTCGTGCGCATCGCGCTCGATGCCAAGGATTCGAAGGCCATCGCAACAGCGATGGACGGCGTGAGCGCAGTGATGTGCGCGCTCCCGTACTACTTCAACCTCGAGATGACGAAGATCGCCATCGAGAAGGGTGTGCACTTTTGCGACCTCGGCGGCAACACCGAGATCGTCTTTCAGCAGAAGGGACTCGACGAATCCGCGCGCGTGAAAGGAATCACCGTGATTCCCGACTGCGGCCTCGCACCGGGCATGGTGAACGTGCTCGCGCAGCTCGGCATCTCGCGCTGCGACCGCGTGTCGCGCGTGAAGATTTTCGTCGGCGGCTTGCCGCAGACGCCGGAGGGTCCGCTCAAGTATCAGATCGTCTACTCGCTCGAAGGCGTGCTCGATTACTACACGACGCTTTCGTGGGTGCTGCGCGACGGCAGGCGCACGCAAGTGAAGGCGCTCTCGGAGCGCGAGGTGGTGAAGTTCGACGCGCCGGTGGGAGAGCTCGAAGCGTTCCACACCGCCGGCGGCCTTTCGACGATGGCGACGCGCTACGAAGGACAGATTCCAACGATGGAGTACAAGACGCTGCGCTATCCGGGCCACGCGCACATCATGGAAGCGATTCGCGAACTCGGCCTGCTCGACCTCGAACCGCTCGATGTGAAGGGCGCAAAAATTTCTCCGCGCGATGTGGCCGTCGCCGCGATGGGACCGCACCTGCAGAAACCGGCCGGACGCGATTTGGTCGCGCTGCGCGTGATCGTCGATGGAACCAAAGCGGGAAAGTCCCTGACGCACACGTTCCAACTCGTCGACCGGCACGATGAAGGGCGCGGCATCAGCGCGATGGAGCGCACGACAGGCTTCTCGCTTTCCATCACGGGTCAATTGCAGGCCGAGGGGGCCATCAAGCCTGCCGGCGTGCGCACGCCAGACGAGTGCGTGCCGGGCGACCGGTACATCGCCGAGCTCGCGAAACGTGGAATTGTGATCCACGACACCACGAGCTGATTTCTGACAAACGAGGAACATCCGACTGGTACGTCGCGTACGAGAGCATGGGAGCCGATGCAGTTGTGGCGGCGACCAATCTTGCACCTGATGGGAGGTTTTATGAGACTCTCGACTCGTCTGACTACACTCGCTTTCACCGCCGTTGCAGTCGCCGGAGTGGCTGGCGCGCAGCAGCGCAATGAGAATCGTTCGGCACCGCGCGGGCAGGCGCCCCAGGATCAGGCTCCGCGCGGTCACGCAGAAAACCGCGGTCGCCAGGATCCTCGTCCGCAGCAATATGCGCAGTCGCGCGTCGACCCTCGCGGCGGTCAAGGATACGCGGCACGACCCGATCCTCGCGGCGGCAACGGCTACCAGCCGCGCAATGAACCGCGCGGGCGTGCCGTGGCCGGAGCAGGCAACGACTTCCGCGGTCGCGAAGGGTATCGTCCGCCGATGGCACAGCACGGCCGTCCGCTGATCACGCGCGGCGGCGCATACGGGCGTCAGAACTATTACGGCGGATCGCGCTACGGATACGCCGGCTACGCGGGCTACAACCGCTGGGGCGGTCGCCTCGCACTGCCGTTCGGCTGGGAGAACAGGATCTATGTCCGCGGATTCTTCCCAGTGTCGTACATGAGCTACTGCGAGCCCCTTCCGCAGGACTACGAGTACATGTTGCCCGAGATGCTCCCCGAGTACGATTCGTGCCTGTTCGGTGAACGCGTGATCGTGCTCAATCGATTCAACCACGCCATCGTGTTCTCGGCGATGCTCAGATAGAGTTGTAACTCTTCGATTGCGCTCGGCCGCCGCCCTCATCAGCTTGGGGGCGGCGGTTTGTTTTTAAGACCGAGGACCGAAGACCGAAGACCGAACACACTTCTACGGGAATCTATGAACCGAGCGATTGTGAGACTTCTCAGTGCGGTTTTGATTGTTCCAGGAATCATCAGCGCCCAGTCGGCCCCGGTGAAACACGTCGTGACTGCGGATGGCCACCCGCTCGCCGTGTGGGAGAAGAAAGCGCCGAAACCAAAGGGCGCGATTCTCCTGCTCCACGGCAGAACGTGGAGCACGCTCCCCGATTTCGATCTCCAGGTTCCGGGCGAGCACCGTTCGCTCATGGACGCGCTCGTCGCGCGAGGCTACTCCGTGTATGGCCTCGATCTGCGCGGCTACGGCGCCACGCCCCGCGACAAGTCCGACTGGGACACGCCCGATCGCTCGGTGGAAGATCTCTCCGCCGCCCTCGCGTGGGTTGCGAAGAATTCCGGCGCGCCGGGAAAACCCGCACTGCTCGGCTGGTCGAACGGGTCAATGGTCTCGGCGCTCCTCGCGAGCGGTCGGCACGCCGATCAGATCTCGGCGCTGATACTCACAGGCTATCCGCATCATCCCGACTCGACGGTCGCCACGCTCCCCGATACTGCGAAACCTGCGCACGCGAAAACCACGGCGAAAGCCGCCGCGAGCGATTTTATCGCGCCGGACGCGATCTCAAAGAAGGCCGTCGATATCTACGTCGCTGCCGCGCTCAAGGCGGATCCCGTTCGTACGGACTGGAAGCACGCAGAACAGTGGAACGGCATCGATCCGAGAAAGATCATGGTGCCCACGCTGCTCATTCAGGGAGAGCTCGATCCAATCGCGCCGACTGCGACTCAGGCTGCGTTCTTCTCCCGGCTCGGTACTGCGGATCGCCAGTGGGTGGTGATGGCCGGCGGAGACCACGCATCGCTCATGGAGAACATGCAGCCGGCGTTCGTCTCGGCGATGAT
>JANYIJ010000123.1 GCA_025362095.1 Gemmatimonadota bacterium
GAGCGTCTTGGACGACGTGCGGAAATCGTTGATCTCGGGAACCGAGAAAGCAATGTTGTCCATGCCCGGCCCGTTGGCCGACTGCTTGATATACATCAGGCGGTCGCCGTTCTTGTGCGGCAGTGGCTTGAGCATCACGCCGCGCACCACGCTGAAGATCGCGGTGTTGGCGCCGATCCCGAGGCCGAGCGTGAGGATCACGGCGAATGCGAAACCGCGGGCGCGGAAGAGGCTGCGAAGGGCGTACTTGATTTCGCGCATAGGCCGTCTCAGGGGAGGAGAAGTCGTCGGCTGATTCTAAGCCCGGTTAGAGCGTGAATCCAGCCCAGTATCCAGCCGAGTATCCAGCCCAGGCTGCATCTGTTACTAACTACCCCGCGCCCTGACCGCCCGCCACAAGCGAAGCTACCTTAGTTCCGTGCTACTCCAGCTCGCCGCCGCCCTCGCTCTTGCGGGGTCGCCGACGTCAGCGCCGCGGACCCCCGCGCCGCCGGCGCCGAAGATCTATCACGGTCGCCGCCGCCAGCTCGAGGCGAGCATTCCACGGCTGGACGGCCGCATTACTGTCGATGGCGTTCTCGACGAGCCGGAGTGGAAACAGGCGACGGTCCTGACGGGTTTCTCGCAGTACTCGCCGGCAGATGGTATGGCCGCGGAAGATTCGATCGAAGTGCTCGTATGGTATTCGACCACGGCGATCAACTTCGGTATCCGCGCGTTCGAGGCGCACGGCGCCGTTCATTCGAATCTCGCCACGCGAGATAAGATCGATTCCGACGACTATGTGCAGTTGCTGCTCGGCACGTTCAACGATGGCCGCCAGGCGATGCTGTTCGGCGTGAACCCACTCGGCGTGCAGCAGGACGGCATCATCACCGAGACGGGCATCGTGCGCGGCGGGAGCGGATTCAGTTCCGCTGGCGGCGTGCGCGAGGCGCCCGATCTAAATCCTGATTTTGTTTTTCAGTCGAAGGGACGGATCACCGAATACGGATATGAGGTCGAGATCTCGATCCCGTTCAAGACGCTGAAGTTTCCGCGCAGCGATCTGCAGAACTGGGGCCTTCAGATCATTCGCAAGGTTCAGCATAACGGGCACGAGGAAGTGTGGGCGCCGAGCAATCGCGCGGCGGCGTCGTTCCTCGCGCAGTCGGGACGGCTCATGGGGCTCGCCGATATTCATCGCGGGCTCGTGGTGGATCTGACGCCGGAGTTTACGGAGCAAACGACCGGCACGCCGGCTGCAACGGGTGGTAAGTGGAACTATTCCACCGCTGCGCCAAACATCGGCGCGAACATTCGGTGGGGAATCACGCCGAACCTCACGCTCAACGGCACAGTGAAGCCGGATTTTTCGCAGGTCGAGGCGGACGTCGTGCAGATCTCGTACGATCCGCGGCGCGCGATCGCATATCCGGAGAAGCGGCCGTTCTTCCTGGAGGGCACGGAGCAGTTCAACGTACCGAACCAGCTGATCTATTCACGCGACATCGTGCAGCCGGATGCCGCGGTGAAGCTCACGGGAAAAATGGCGGGGACGAACGTCGCGTTTCTCTCGGCGCTCGACGGGCGCGCGTATTCGCGCGATCATGCGCAGCCGCTGTTCGATATTCTGCGCGTGCAGAAGGATCTCGGCGCGTCATCGCGACTCGGGGTGGCGTACACCGACGTGGAGGACGGCGGCAATTTCAATCGCGTGGCGGACGTCGACGCGCGGATCGTGTGGGACAAGATCTATTCGGTGCAGGCGCAGTTCGCGGAGAGTTTCGACCGTACGGCTGGCGTCAGCACGAACGCGCCCACGTGGTACGCGCGCATCGATCGCGCGGGGCGGAACCTGCAGCTGCGTTTTGTCACGAACGCGATCGCCGACGATTTCGTGACCCGGGCGGGATTCGTTGCCCGCGCGGGCATCGGCCACACGAACCTCACATCGCGCTACGTGTTTTACGGCGAGAAGGGCGCGCTGTTCGAGAGCTGGGCCCCGTCGGCGACGTTCGACGGCACGTGGACGTACCATAACTTCGTCCGCGCGGGGGACATCCAGGATTTGAAATGGAACTTCGGTCTCACCGGAGCACTGCGCGGCGGATGGTCGCTCAACGGCGCGCTGCTGGTGGAGACGTTTGCGTATGACTCGACGCTTTATACGAATTATCGGATCGAGACGAAACAGGGCGGCGGGCGCGACACGGTGAAGTTCACCGGCACGCCGCACCTGCCCAACCTCGATTACTCGCTGACTGTGTCCACGCCGATCCTGAAGTACGTCGACGCGAATTTCAACGTGATTTTCGGCAAGGACGAGGACTTCTTCGAGTGGTCGAACGCGAACGTCGACATCGGAACGTTCACGCTCAACCTCCGCCCCACAGAGCAGTTCCGGGTCAACTTCATTTACAAAGAGGCGCGGTACGTGCGCCGCACGGACGGGACGACGGTCGACCTAGAGCGCATTCCGCGGCTCAAGGTGGAGTACCAGCTCACGCGCTCGATTTTCTTCCGCTACGTGGGGCAGTACACGTCGATCCAGACGGATTCACTGCGTGACGATTCGCGGACCAATGCGCCGATTCTGATTTGTGGCGCTGTGTGCAGGCGGTCTGCGCCGGTGAAGAGCAACGCATTCCGGAGCGATTTTCTGTTCAGCTATCAGCCTGTTCCCGGCACCGTGTTCTTTCTCGGATACGGGGCGACGCAGCTCGATCAGGATCCGTTCAGCTTCCGGTCGCTGCAGCGGACGGCGGACGGATTTTTTGTGAAGCTGAGCTATTTGTTCAGACTGTAAGGAAGAGTCTACCCTCCCCGAGCTCGCAACTGTCGTCTCACTGCTTCAGTTCCCCACTCACTTCAGAGAATCTCAGTGGGGAACTGAAGCAGTGGGACTCTAGCGTTGAGCTCGGGGAGGGTAGAAAAAATCTTACTTCGTCCAGATCGCGATAAGCCCGCACATCCGGCTGGTCCCGTGTTCGCCGCCGCCGAGTGAGTTGTACTGCACCGGGATCCGCGCTGCCCCGGCGAACACCTCGATCCCGTGAATTTCGTCGGGCCGCGGAAGGTCGGCGAGATTGAATCCGGGTTCTCCAGGCTTTGCCGGCATCGTCAGCCCGTCGATCATGACCGCCATGTAGCACGGCCCCCCCATTTTAGCTCCTCGCGCCGAGGCGGCGAACATCCCGCCATTGGCGCCCTTGGGGATGAACTTCACTGACGGTACCCTGCTGACCATCTGCCACGCATCGACTGGATTCACTTTGTGAATGTCTTCGGCGGTGAACGCTGCAGTCGCGTCGTGATTCTTGAGTCGCGATTCGAATTCGGCAAACCGCGCGGGCACCCCGGTTTCTTCGACCATCACGGTGTCGAGCCGAACCACCACGCGATCCAGAGCGAACGCGAGGCGCGCGGTGTCGGTCAGCGTCACGGTTACGCGTGCGGTGAGCGGTTCATAGCCGAGCCGGTGCGCGACGACGATGTACTCGCCGGCCTGGAGTGCGGAAATACGAAACCGCCCATTATCGCCAGTAACGACTCGGACGTTTGAACCCAAGATCGAAATCGTCGAGCCGGTCAGTGGTACCAGCATCGTATCGGTGACGACGCCGTCGATCGTTCCGAGGCCGGCCAGCTGACGCACTAGCGGTGGTGGAGCCTGCGCCGCCGCGGGACTCGACAACGCGGCCAAAATCGCGAACGCTATGAGCGCGCGACTGGCAAGAAAAATCTGCCCTCCCCGAGCTCGCAGCCAGAGTCCCACTGCTTCAGTTCCCCACTGCGATTCTCTGTTCGGAGTGGTGAACAGAAGCAGTGGGATTGAAGCTTTTGGCTCGGCGAGCACAGACTCTCACCTCGTCCAGATCACGATGAGCCCGCACATCTTCGCGTTCCCCGCGCCGTTGTACTGCGGCGGAATCGACGCGGGACCGCCGAACACCTCGATGCCGTGGATCTGATCCGGCGGTGGGAGGTTCGTGAGGTCGAATGTACCGCCCGGCGGGTCGTTCAAGACTGGATCTCCACCTGATCCTGCCGGAGCCTTCGGCTTGATAGGCGGCGGATCGCCGGCCATCATCACGCCATCGATCATCACGCTCATGAAACACGGCGTCGCGCCCGCAGCACTGACCCTCATCGCCCGAGTCGACACGGCCCACCAGCCGCCATTAGCGCCATGCGGCACGAGTTTCAGGGCCGACACCCGGCTGAGCATCTGCCACGTGTCGACGGGATTCACCTTCAGTATATCCTCACGCGTGAACGCTGCCGTCGCCGCCTTGTTCTTCAGCCGGGATTCGAACTCGGCGAAGCGCGCAGGCGTGCTCGCGCCCGCGACCTTCACCGTATCGAGCGCGGTGGTGACGCGCTCCAGCGCAAATGACACCCGCTCAGTGTCGATGACCACGTTCACGCGCGCCGACAACGGTTCGTAGCCAAGCCGCTGCGCAATCACGATGACCTCGCCGCTCTCCAGCGCTGAAATTCGAAAGCGGCCGTTGTCACCGGTAACTACACGAATCGAACTGCCGAGAATCGATACCGTCGCGCCGGTGAGCGGCCGCAACATGGTATCGGTGACGATGCCGTCGATCGTGCCCATGCCGACCAGTCGCGCGACCAAAGGCCGTTGTGCAGATGCGCTCTGCGCGGAAAGAAACGTGCAGGCGGCCAGCGCGACGACGAGACGAAGGACTCGCACTCAGCGCGTCCAGATGGCGATGAGCCCACACATCTTGTTGTTCGCCGCGCCATTGTATTTCGGCGGGATCGATGCCGGGCCGGCGAACACTTCGATCCCGTGAATATCCGCAGGCGGCGGCAGGTGCGACATGTCAAAGTGCCCATCGACGTCGCCCGCCATGATCATTCCATCGATCATCACGCTGAAGAAGCAGGGCACGGCCTGCAGCGTCGTACCGTCGATCTTCATCGCTCGTGTGGACATGGCGAGCAATCCGCCGTTCGCGCCGCTCGGTATCAACCGAATCGATGGCACGCGGCTGAGCATCTGGGATGTTTCGACGGGATTTATCTTGTGAATCTCCTCTTCAGTAAACGCGGCCGACGCGTCACGACGCGCCAAGCGATCCTCAAATTCCGAGTGCCGGGCGAGAACCATCTTGCCACCCATCACACGAACCGTATCGAGCAACGGACTCTTCGCGCCGTCGAGAATGATCGGCACCGTATTGCGCCCGGCCGCGACTCGAACGACGATCTCGCCCGCCTTGAAGCCGATGCTCCGCGCGCGCACACGAATGATTCCCGGCTCGACCGCCGGCACGAGTGCGTGTCCGTTCGTTTGAGTGCGAACAGTTCGCGACGGCCCTGAACCAGGCACAAGCTCGACTGCCGCATCTGCAACCGGCGTGCCTTCGCGCGTCGCCACGGAAATCTCCACGGTCGCCGTCGCGCTCGACGACTCTGCCGCGGTGCTCGCCGCCGCCTTCGATCTCGAGATGACCAGATCGGTCGCGCCAAACGCCTGTCCTTCTTCCAGCTTGAATTTTTTCGAATCCGCGCCGTAATCCGTTACTACGCGCACCGTCATCGGCCTCCCCTGCGGGACGCCGCAAATCTTCCACTGCCCCAGCTCGTTCGTCAGCGCGCCAACGGTGCGCTCTGAGTAGCTCAGCTGTCCACCCGCAGTAGAAACACCCGTTTGGAAAGTGATCGTGACGGCCGCGTGCGCCACCGCGCGTCCGCTCGTATCGCGCACCATGCCGTGCAGCAGCGACTCGTTCTCCGACAACGCTTCGCCCTTGCAGCCCGCGCGAACGAGTTCGAGAACGCGCGGCAACGCGATCGAATCCACATGCTCGACCGCTTCG
>JANYIJ010000126.1 GCA_025362095.1 Gemmatimonadota bacterium
GAGCGCTTCGGATGCGCGCCGCGCGACATCACTGCTGCGATCTCGAGAATCGAGACCGTGCCGGATCCGTCATCGTCCGCGCCGTTGCGGATCGAATCGAGACGAGGCTTGTTCACGCGGCGCAGACCTTCGAGAATCGATCGGATCGACTTCCATTCCTCATCGGTGGGCGGACGCACCGGCGAGTCCGCGCCCATCGGCCGGATCACGCGATTGAACGCGCGAATGGAATCGTGATCGACCGGCAGGTGATCGAATCCCACGTGGTCGTTGTGCGCGGTGAGCGCGACGTACTCGTTGCGCAGCGTGGGATCGCTGCCACGAAGAATTCCGACAACGTTGCGCGCGGGGAACTTCACCGGCGCGCGTTGGAAATCAAAGTGCCCTGAGAGCGACGCGCCAACTTTGCCGACGGGCGTCGAAACGGGGTCGCCCAGCAGCATCGTGCGCGCCGCGCCCCGCGTGATCCACAGCGTGACACCGGCGCCCGGATTTCGAGTCGTATCGGTGACGGGCCGGCCGTCACGCAGCCGCGCGATCGTCTCGGGCCCGATCGCATCGAGTACCACGACAGCAACCGCCACGGCGTTTCGCCAGCGGAGTGAACCGATGTTGAGCCCCCGCGTGCCTCGACCTTCGGGGACATCGAGCACCACGACCTTCCCAGCCGCGTCGGCGGCCGAAATCCACTTCGTGCTATCGGTTGCCGGTCCCCCGTAGATCGCGCGAACACCCGAGAGCACACGCGGCATCGCTGTGGGAGTTGACGGCATGAAGTCGCGGCCAACAGCGAGCCTCGTTCCGTTGGCTGTGAGCGTGGATGTCGGATCGACGGCTACCGTCCAGAACGGCACGGTCTGGAAATACGTGCCGTTCTCTCCGGCCGGCTCGAGTCCGATCCGGCGAAACTCGTCCGCGATGTACGCGGCGGTTTTGAAATCGCCTTCGGAGCCGGTCTCGCGGCCCATCATGGAATCGTGCGCGATGATCTCCATGCGGCGCCGGAGATTCGCGGCGGTGATCTGTGAGCTGGACGCGGGTGTCGGCGAGGGCGCGCTCGACGAGTTGCAGGCCCCGAGACTTGCGGCGAGCAGGAGGCAGAAGACGGGTTTCATCATGAATCCAAATGTACGACGATCCGTAGTGAAAACAGAACCTCTCGGTCAGGTGGATCTCGTGACTATCGCGATTGTCGTTTTGGGAGTCGTGCTCGTCTGCGCGCTGCTCATGATTCCGCTCGGACTTCCGGGCACGTGGGCAATGGTCGCGGCGGCAGTCGCCTACGCGCTCCTCGTGCCGCACGCGGGAATCGGAGTGATCACGATCGCCGCTGTGGCAACGATCGCGCTTGCGGCCGAGCTGCTCGAGCTCGGTCTCAATGCCAGCGTGACGAAACGTTACGGCGGTTCGAATCGCGCGGCGTGGGGCGCGGTCATCGGCGGATTTGCGGGCGTCATCGTGGGTGTGCCTGTGCCGATCGTGGGACCGATGCTCGGCGGACTGACTGGAGCATTTGTCGGCGCGCTGATCGCAGAGTTTGCGGCGGCCGGTGATCATCGACTCGCTACGCGCGCCGCGATGGGCGCTCTCGTGGCGCGCATCGTGTCGGCCGCCATGAAAGTTGCGGTTGGCGTGGTCATGGCGGTATGGATTATGTTGGCAGCCATATGACATACTCCCTCTCCGCTTTCATTGCCTGCTGCGCGCTTATGGCGAGCACAGCGCACGCGCAGGTGGCGGCGCCCGCGCACCGCGCCGCGCATCACGAGTTTGTGATCACCGATTTCAAGACCGAAGGCGGCGCGACGATCCCCAAGGCGCGAATTGTCTACGGCACGTACGGTCACCTGAATGCAGCGCGGGACAACGTCGTGCTGCTGCCCTCGCACTATCTGGCCAACCACCATGGCTACGAGTGGCTGATCGGCGACGGGCTCGCGCTCGATACGACCAAGCTGTTTCTCGTGGCGACGGAACTGTTCGGCAACGGATCCTCGTCGTCGCCGAGCAATACACCGGAGCCGTTTCACGGCCCGCGTTTTCCGGTGACGACGATTCGCGACAACGTGCAGGCCGTGCATCGTCTGCTCACGGAAGATCTGAAGGTCACGCACGTACGAGCGGTGATCGGGTTCTCGATGGGCGCGCAGCAGGCGTTCCAGTGGGCGGTGAGCTATCCGAGTTTCATGGACCGCATCGTCGCGACTTCGGGAACGGCGAAAACCTACGGTCACGGCATCGTGCGGCTCGAGGGACAAATCGCCGCGCTCACCGCAGATCAATCGTTCAACGGCGGCGACTACACCTCACCGCCGCAGAAAGGACTCGAAGCGTTCGGCATGGTGTGGGCCGCTTGGCTCTATTCGCAGGAGTGGTGGCGGCGCGAGCTTTGGAAATCGAGCGCACCCGAAGGAACAACAGCCGAACAGTTCATGAACTCGTTTCGCAAACGCTTCAGCGCTGATGCCAACGACTACATCCTGCAGGCGCGCACCTGGGAGAAACACGACGTAGGCACCACGCCGGGATTCGGCGGCGATGTAGAAAAAGCGCTGCGCTCGATCACCGTGCCCGTTCTCTATATGCCGTCCGAAACCGATCTCTACTTTCCGGTCGGCGATGCGCGCTACGAAATGCAGTTCATCAAGAAGGTCCAGTTCTCGCCGATCCCATCGCTCTGGGGACATCCTGCTGGCGCGGGCGCGAGCCCGGCCGACAAGAAGTTCCTGAACGAGACCATCGCGAAATTTCTGGCCGGCGGCAGCTGACGCGGATTACTTCTTGCTCAGCGTGAGAAACGCTTCGACCGCTGGCCACACGAACTCCGGCCGCTCGGCATATGTGTAATGCGCGGCGCGGGGAACCTTGTAGAGACTCGCGTTCGGCATCGACGTCACCCACTCCTGCACCAGCTCCATCGGGATCGTCTCTTGCTCGCCGTGCACGACGAGCAGCGGAACCTGCAGCGTGCGCAGCTGCGGGCGCAGATCCCAGTCGCCGTATGAGTTCATGATGATGCGATTGCTCGTGACGTTGCCGTAGCGGATGCCGGCGGGATCGCCGGCGCAGATATCCGATTTCAGCAGCGGCATGGTGCGATCGGGCTCGGCGAGGCGCGGGCGTGTTGCGATGGCCCAGTAGTCGCTGCATCCCTTCCGTGTGTCGCCGGTCGGGCTCGTCATCTCGCGTGACGCGACGCGCATCTTGGCGCGCTGCGTGCTGTCGAGCCGCGCGTTGAGATTCTTTCCGTAGACAGTGAAGAAATCGCCGCGCCTTGGAGGAATCGGTCCGAAGAACACCATGCGCTTCACGTTTTGCGGATGCGCGATCGCGTACGACGCCGCGAGCAGCGGCCCGTATGAGTGCGCGACGAGCGTGACGCGCTCGAGCTTGAAATGTTTGCGCAGCTCGTCGAGATCCTGGATCTGCCGCTTAACGACGAGTGTCGTGGTGTCGGTGGGGAGCGTGGATCTGCCGCCGCCGCGCTGATCGTAGAAGATCACCGTGTGATGCTCGCCGAGCACCTTGAGATCGCCGAAGATCGATTCCTGATCTATGCCGGGTCCGCCGTGGATCGCGATGATCGTGTCGGCGGCCTTGCCGATAATCCGGTAATAGAGGCGCGCGGAGTCGGACATCGTGACGTAGCCGGTTTGCGCGGCGAGGGCGATGGGCGCGACGACGAGCGCAGCGAGAACGCGAAGGACAGAGCGAGCAGTCATTGGAATCCCCGGAGTTTGATCACTTAATGTAGCCCGGCTCGGCTTCATTTCGCGATTGCGAACACGAACTGCTGCATCACCTGCTGGCGCACTTTGCGCCCGCCGACCTCAGCGGGCAGGAATCGCATCGACGGCAGGGCGGTTCGTACGGCGGCGGCGAAGAGTTCGTTCGTGGATTTGCGGAACTTCAGCGATGACGGATCCGCGTGCCCGAGCGTGTCGACCACAAAGGCGGCGACGACTTCTCCTTCAACGCCGGCGGCCTTGAGCAGCTCCGGATATCGCGGCGCCGGCGAACCCGGCACGCTCATCACGGGCTTCTCGACCTCTGATTCGATAAAGACGTGATTGTCTGCGTGCGGCGCCGCGACCACGCCGCTGTCGCGTCCGCCCGGCGCGCCGATGCCGGTCCAATTGTCGGGGTTGGTGGGCCGTCGAGTGAAATCGATTTCAGGGAGCACGTCGGGAATATTCACCGGCGCCGTCAGCGTCTGAAATCCCTTGGGCGGCTGAGCGATTTGAACCTGCTGCACCTTCGGCGGCTTGGGTGCGTCATCCTTCACCTCGGCGTACTGCACCTTCGTGGCGGGATCGTCTTTTCGCTCGCCCGCATGCAGCGTCGCCTGAATTGCGAGCACGATCGTGCCCGCGTGCGCTACCATGCTCACGAGCGTCCCGCCCAGCGACCGTTGCGCTTTAGGCTTCGATTCCAAAAGGTTCGAGAACATTTTCCGTCCCTCCGGCTGGAGTGGTGTGCGAGGACACGAGCGTGAGTACGCACGCTGCTTCGTGACACTACACAGCCCGCCTTCGAGAAACGGTTAGCGAATCGTTAGCGATTGGTTAATCGCCCGTTAGGTCTAGGTAACCAGGGGCGTCGGCACCGCGAGTGTCGCGCTCGCGCGGCGGGCGCGACGAAACGATGAGACTCGTCGCGTTTTGGATGACACTTCTTCGATCGAGACACGCCAACTTACCGCCCGACTCGTCGTGCGCGCATCGCAGTGCGTGTATGGCAGCGCGGCAACGTGCTGCCCGGCCCGGCTGGCGGAATCGGTAGACGCGCTCACCTGCGAAGTGAGTGGCCGAAAGGCCGTGCGGGTTCGAATCCCGCGCCGGGTACCGGACGAGTCATCAGCGCCGAGTTGACGATTGAGAAGCTCTTGCATATGCTACCAATCACTTCGCAGGTGACCGCAACGGAGGGCTCGGGCAAGTTTGCCCGGCCCTCCGTTCTGCGTTGCAGTAGCTCGATGGCTCGATGGTGAACTTCTGTGGCGCACAACGACTTACACCTCCGCTTGACAGGGCGATAGCAA